>USEY01000023.1 GCA_900553815.1 uncultured Bacteroides sp. | reverse complement strand
TTAAAAATTAATCGTTTAACTACAGTGATGTGATTTTTATCGCACCACTAATATTTTATAGACAAAGGTATGCGATTTGGCGGATATAAACAAGTCAGACATGTGCTATCTGATGAGTCCTGCTTGTCAGATACTGTAATCGGTGTTATTATCTCAGTAATCTGTATACAACAGCCAGGACTATATCGTTGTATCTTTGTGTCGGCTAACTAAAGAATGTTTAATCATGAAAAAGCTTTTGTTCATAGTAGCAGTTTGTCTGTTTCCTTTCTTGGGAACAGCATGCGAGGGAGAACCGGATAAGGATACTGGTATTCTTCCGCCCGAGCAGCCTGCTAATCCTGGTGGAGAAGATTCTGAAAATGAAAATCAAGGAAATATGGAAAGTAACACATTGAAATTAAGTGTAGGTGGAAAGATTCTTACTGCTACATTAGTAGAGAATTCTTCGGTAGATGCTCTGAAAAATTTGCTTGCCAAAGGCGACCTTATTATTGAAATGGAAGATTATGCCAGCATGGAAAAGGTTGGAGCACTAGGCACTACGTTACCTCGTAACGATGAATATATTTCGACAGTGCCCGGAGATTTGATTTTATATCAAGGCCGTTATTTTGTTATCTATTACGGCAACAACAGTTATTCGCTTACCCGCCTCGGTAAGATTAATGGCATTACACAGTCAGAACTGAAAGCAGTTCTGGGCAATGGTGATGTTACCGTAACGCTTGCTTTGGGTAACAAGGAATAAATATATAAGGTATAGAGGTGACTTAGGAGTATCCTCCTTGGTAACAGGAATGAACAAGGAGTTGAATGATACTTGCATACTGTCAGCTTAAAGAAAGCGGACAACGTTGCACGAAGTATCAGTTCAACTCCTTGTCTATATATAGCTTTCTACCTGTTGCTTACAGGATAGCTTTCAGCTGTTCTGCCATCTGAGCTTGTACCTCTTGGGCAGCCTTACGGCTGGCGGCGGCAAAGTTTTCAGTCTTGTCTACGTAGATGATGCCACGGCTGGAGTTGACGATGAGGCCGCATTCTTTGGTCATGCCGTACTTGCATACTTCTTCCAATGATCCTCCTTGAGCACCTACGCCGGGCACGAGCAGGAAGTGGTTGGGCACAATCTTGCGGATGTCTTCAAATGCACGACCCTGTGTGGCTCCTACTACGTACATCATGCGGTCGTCGCCTGCCCATTCCTGGCTCTTGCGAAGTACCTTTTCGAACAGACGTTCGCCATTGGCATCTTCGGTCAGCTGGAAGTCGTGCGAACCTTTGTTGCTGGTCAGTGCCAACAGAATGACCCATTTGTTTTCGTAGGTCAGGAACGGGGTAACACTGTCTTCGCCCATGTAAGGAGCTACGGTTACAGAGTCAATGTCCAGTTCCTCAAAGAAGGTGCGGGCATACATGGCTGATGTGTTGCCAATGTCACCGCGTTTGGCATCGGCAATGATAAACTGGTCGGGATAGTTCTGCTTGATGTAGTTCACAGTTTTCTCAAAAGCAATCCAGCCTTTCACACCCATGCTCTCATAAAAAGCTAGATTGGGTTTGTAAGCGATGCAAAGGTCTTGGGTAGCATCGATGATGGCCTTGTTGAAGGCAAAGATGGGGTCTTCTTCCTTCAGTAAGTGTTCGGGAATTTTCTTAATGTCGGTATCCAGACCTACGCAAAGGAATGATTGTTTGCGCTTGATGTTCTCAAATAACTGTTGTTTGTTCATAATTAACTCTGTTTATTAGGATTAAATTTATTCATTATAAAACAAGTAGCCTTCAATGTCCATTTCCATATCCGTGTCAGCCTTTGGAGGAATGCGCAGGGTGAAGCTGGTCAATACCATAGTGCGTTTGCCCGACTTGCATGGCAGACTGATGGGCTGCATTTCTCCATATTCTTGTTGGTTAATAGCCTTCAAAGTGTCCATGGATATGCAGAAAGAGTCTTCTACGGATGTGAGTGCTATTTCCAGTATTCCGTCTTTGGATTTGCCTGGTGGTATGGCAATGTCCCAGTGCTTGATAGGTGTCAGCCGTTTATAGCCGTCAGGGATTTCTATGACACGTCTAGCATCCTCAGCGTTATATCCTTGTAGTAGTTCGTATTTGGAGTTGGTTTCCAATGATTCTGTGTATTTGATATGGATGTTGAAAGGAACATCACTATCGGCTAGCAAGTGGCTGATGCTTTCGTCGCCAAATTGCATTTGCAAATAGTAGAGCTTTTCGTTCACTTGTTGGCTTTGCTCTTCCGAGAGTGCGTTCAGGCATTTTGTATATTGTTCCTCCGAGAGGGGGAATGTTACATTTCCGCTTTGCTTCAGTATCTCTGTTACTTCCCGTTGCAATACATGTTTAGTGATGCTGGCATAGTTGACCGGCAACACGGAAGTCAGCAGAAAAACGATGGAGAACGAAATAGGAATCCAGTTGATGCGTCTGGCTTTCTTCACTATCAGTCCGATGCACACAAAGTAGAACCAGGCATTAAGCGTAGCCAGGTAGAGGCGGTTGATGGTGATGCCATAGTCGTTGAAGCGACGGGCAATGCCTATGGTCATCAGCAGAAGCAGTGGTAGAACCAGTACCGGTAACCAGCGTGCAGTCAGCTCCTCCCATCGTTTGGGAGTACCCAGACGTAGCGAATATAAGCCATATTCTATGCAGATGCATCCGGTCATCAGAGTGACCACAAGCCACGATACCCATCCGGTAGGCAATTCCCACATGAACAGGATGCGAGCGGCATATATGTAGAGTACCGCCAGGTAGCCTGTAATCAGTGGGAGGAACAGATAGCGTATGATGCCTTCCTGGAAACTGGAAGTTTGCGGGTATCTGTCATGTTTGAGTTCGTTTTGTGGAAGCAATCCCAAGAACAGCAGGGAGGGGAGCAGGACGTTGCAAAGGATGCAGATGTATAAATAGTATTTACCGTTGACTGCTATTCCGAAGAGTTGGTTCAGTGAATAGACCAGCAGGCAAATGCCCCCGCTCATGATTACCCCGATGACATTGGCAATGACAAAGGAAGCTACGGCGCGTGCAGCAAAGTTGCAGGAGGCTATATCGTTCTTTTCCTTCAGGAAGGAGAGAAAAAAGACAGAAAGCCCCAAAGCCAGTATTCCGGCACTGTGTGCTATCAGTATTTCCAAATCGGTGATTGTTTGGTACAGGATGATGGCATCGGCCAGCAGAAGCGTTTGTGCTCCGGCATGGACAAGTGCGGCGCGTGCTTTGTTCCTCCATTCCTCTCCCCATAAGTGCATGCTCAGCGAAAGCAACGAACCCATTGAAAGATAGTAGGTCAGCACTGCCAGTAGCTTGCTTTCTCCTTTTGCTTCGTTTCCTGCCAAGTACAAGAGATAGGTGGTGAATACCAGCACGAACCCCACCGTGACCGGAAACCGTTTTGCACAACGGGCAAATGCTTCCACTCCCGTTTGGAATGTATTTTTCAGCCATTGTCCTGCCATACGCGTCGGGCTAATCTTGAAATATTACAATTCGCTTTCCTTCAACCGTTCCGCATTCTCCGCCACAATGAGGTGGTCGATGCAGTCCTGTATGTCGCCGTCCATGAAGGCAGCCAGGTTGTAGATGGTGTAGTTGATGCGGTGGTCGGTGATGCGTCCCTGTGGATAGTTGTAGGTACGTATCTTGGCCGAGCGGTCGCCGGTGCTCACCATGGTCTTGCGCTTGGAGGCGATGTCGTCAATGTACTTCTGGTGCTCCTTGTCGTAGATGAAGGTACGCAGACGGCTAAGGGCACGTTCCTTGTTTTTTGGCTGGTCGCGCGTCTCGGTACATTCAATGAGGATTTCTTCCACTACGCCCGTGTTGGGGTTCTTCCAGTTGTAGCGCAAACGCACGCCGGATTCTACCTTGTTCACGTTCTGTCCACCGGCGCCGCCGCTTCGGAAAGTATCCCATTTTATTTCGCCTTCGTTGATGACCACGTCAAATTCCTCGGCTTCGGGCAACACGGCTACTGAGGCGGCTGAGGTGTGTACACGTCCCTGTGTCTCCGTGGCCGGCACACGCTGCACACGGTGTACGCCCGATTCATATTTCAGCGTACCATACACGTTTTCGCCCGTAACCGAGCAGATGATTTCCTTGAATCCACCTGCGGCTCCCTCGTTGGCACTGGATACTTCAAGCTTCCAGCCCTTGATGTCGCAAAACTTGGAGTACATGCGGAAGAGGTCGCCGGCAAACAGGGCTGCCTCGTCGCCGCCTGTTCCGCCACGTATTTCCAAGATAGCGTTGCGGCTGTCCTGTGGGTCGGCAGGAACGAGCAGCAGTTTGATGTGCTCTTCCAGTTCCGGCAGGCGCGTCTGGCAGGCATCCAATTCTTCGCGTGCCATGTCGCGCATCTCAGAATCGGTTTCGTTGGCAATGATATCCTTTGCTTCATCGATTCCGTTTAGTACCTGTATATATTCTTTGCGGGCGTTCATCAGGTCGCCCAGTTCCTTGTATTCTTTTGTCAGCTTGACATACCGCTTTTGGTCGGCAATGACTGCCGGGTCGGTAATCAGTGTCGACACTTCTTCGAAGCGTGCCACGAGGCCGTCAAGCTTTTCCAATATGGTGTTGTTTTCTGCCATATAATTTAGTTACGAATTTAAGTTACAAGTGCAAAATAGTTGACTTATAGCTTGTAAGATTAAAATTACCACAGCCTTCCCTCAAACAGCCAAGCCATTACCCCCGATCCCAACAGAATACAAATGACGACTATCTTCCATTTCTTGGGAGTCATCCGATACTTTTCCTTGTCCACTTCAGGAGCAAGGCGGGGACCTGCGTAAATTCCAGAGGCTGCGCCTATGATGGCATAGTTTAGGAATCGGAGATAGGGAGCATCCCAATGGTCGCTGAGGATATAAAGTTCGAAGCATACGGCCAGAATGACGACGGTTATGAGGACTACTTTTACTATATGTTTCATATCTACATGCATATTAGCGTATTACCACAACCTCCCCTCCAGCAACCAAGCCAGCAATGCTGCCAGCAGTAAAAAGCCGACAACAAGCCACCCCCACGTCCGGCGCGAGAAGCGGTTCTTCACTCTTTGCTCCTCTGTGCTGAAATATTGGCTGCCTATGTAGGACCCGATTAGAGCCGGTAGCAGATAGCAGACGCACTTCAGGTATGGAATGTTCCACTTGTAGGCCACAAAGAGGATAGCTCCACAGACGGCCACCATGCCGATACCTGTCAGGCAACCTTGATGTTCTCTTTCCATACAAAATTACTTTATTTAAAACACATAATTTTTCAGCAGCCAGAATGCCGTAGTCACCACCAATATCGCCAACATCAACTGCCACCACCGCAGGCGGGGTTCTTTACCTTCTTTACTTTCAAGGCTGATAAAGTAACCCATCACCCCAGACGGACCTATGATGGCAAGGTCATGCAGATAGTCTGAGCCGGTGCGGATAGCCACCACTGTCAGTAAGGTGCCCACCACAATGCATAGCGCGATATATAAGATGAGCTTCCAAATACTTTTCTTCATGACCTTGGCGTATTGAAGGTTGATTGACTCATGTTAAAAAGATAGACTGTCGGGGTAGCAGGCCGATGTGTCAATAGCGGAACTCACCAAACTCCGAGCGGATAATCAGCTCACGCTTGTCGCTCTCCTCGATGCGGCCGATAACTTGTGCGTCGATGTTGAACGACTTGGAGATAGCGATGACTTCCTCGGCATGTTCGGGCGAGAGGTATACTTCCAGACGGTGTCCCATGTTGAATACCTTGTACATCTCGGCCCAGTCGGTGTCGCTCTGTTCCTTGATGGTGCGGAACAGGGGAGGTACGGGGAAGAGGTTGTCCTTGATGACGCGGCAGTTGTCGCCCACGAAGTGCAGCACCTTGGTCTGCGCACCGCCCGAACAGTGTACCATACCGTGTATTTCGGGACGCAGGGCATCGAGCAGTTTCTTAACAACCGGAGCGTAGGTACGGGTGGGTGAGAGGACAAGTTTACCGGCATCCAGCGGACTGCCTTCTACGGCATCGGTCAGCTTCAGCTTGCCACTGTATACCAATTCGTCGGGCACTGCCTTATCATAGCTTTCGGGATATTTTTCCGCCAAATACTTGGCAAAGACATCGTGGCGGGCCGAAGTCAGGCCGTTGCTGCCCATGCCGCCGTTGTACTCCTTCTCGTAGGTAGCCTGTCCGTAGCTGGCAAGACCCACGATGACGTCGCCCGGGCGGATGTTGGCGTTGTTAATGACATCGCTGCGCTTCATGCGGCAAGTCACGGTAGAGTCTACGATGATGGTGCGTACCAGGTCGCCCACGTCGGCTGTCTCACCACCGGTGGCATATACGCCTACGCCCATTTCGCGCAGCTCGGCCAGCAGTTCGTCCGTACCGTTGATGATGGCGGAGATTACTTCGCCCGGCACCAGCAGCTTGTTGCGGCCGATGGTGGAAGATACCAGAATGTTGTCCACCGCGCCCACACAGAGCAGGTCGTCAATGTTCATGATGAGTGCGTCCTGTGCGATGCCTTTCCACACCGAGAGGTCGCCTGTTTCCTTCCAGTACATGTAGGCCAGGCTTGACTTGGTGCCCGCTCCGTCAGCGTGCATGATGTTGCAATACTCCGGGTCGCCGCCCAGTATGTCGGGGATAATCTTGCAGAATGCCTGCGGGAAGATACCTTTATCAATGTTCTTGATGGCGTTGTGAACGTCTTCTTTCGATGCGCTTACGCCGCGCATCATGTATCGTTGATTGCTCATGAGTAGATAAGTTTTTGTTCAATTGAATATGCAAAAGTAGCAATTATTTGGCAGATAGCCTACTATGCACCTGCCATTTTCTCTTTTCTTCTCCCGGACAAGCATCAGAGGGCTGTCGGCAGATTAGTCAGTATGTGCAGCAAGACGCATAGCAGGAAGCCATGCTTCAGCCGGGCATAGCCCAGTATCAGTCCGCCCAGGGTCTGGTAGACGGCATAGAGGATGAAGAATGCCGCCGTGCCTGCCGTCATACCGCCGTCGCTGAAGTTGTTGGTCAGATGGGCACAGCCGAAAGCAATGGCAAGCAGGTAGAAGTACCAGCCGAAGCGGATTCGCCTCAGCCACTTCCAGCCACCGAACCAAATGCCAGCGGTCAGAGCTATGCAGCCAGCCAGTCGCCACGGCAGGTATTCTGCTTCGTACACCTTTGTGCCCAAGGCCATGCTGAGCAGGAGGTAGGATACTGCTCCGGCCCAGACCGTCAGTATCCACCGCTTGCGGCGCAAAGGAAGGCGAAATGCCAATTCTTCAACTACTGGCAGAAAGAATGCTACGCCCCACAAAGGGATGCTGTTGTCAGATTTGACTGACGGTGACAGGTCCAGCGTAATCAGCACGGCCATGCCGACTACCAGGATGAGTCTGGTGCTGAAATACCAAAGGCAGGTACGCAACAGGCTGAGCGGACGGTTGTCTTGTGTTACGTATTCGTCGGGATGGCGCAGGAAGGCCAACAGCCCTTTGCGTTGATTGTCTGATGTTGAATTACTGTTTGTTATTGGCATATAGATTATTTGATATATGTGTAATCTGTATCTAAACCGGCGTGCTTCTTCTATTGTTCTGTTGTTTTATAGAATAGCGAAAAGGTAGCGCCATAGTGTTTGAATCCTTCCGGTGTAATCCGAAGTCTGTCTTTGTGTCGGTCCATCAGTCCCCGGTCGAGACAGAAACGTATTTCCGCATCAAACACTTTGCCGAAATCATCTTTCAGTATCCTGTTGGCCACTTCAAAGGATATGAATCCACCGTATGCGGAAACAGCCAGATATTTGGAAAGTAGTTCGTGTCGGGGCAACAGGTAGCAGTCTGCCGCCGGGAAGGTATTGGATAGCAGTAGTTCTGTGTCCAATCTGTTGCCTTCCTTTCCTATGTTGTAGCTGATGCCTTGTGGCGACATGCTTTGGGCAGCTATTCCGAATCCTTTATAGGGCATAAAGTGGAACATGCGATTCCTCAAATACGAGGAAAGTCCCTTGTCGGTACTGTTCTTGCTGAATGTATTCTGCCCGAATCTACTATTGTATCCTAGTGCAGTCAGCCCCTTATATAGAAAGTCGTAGCTCCGATACAGTTCCTCCTTTGACATGTTTTCGTTTACTCCCAGCAGATTGGGGCGGAATTCATAAAGCGTCACATGTTCGGGCGACAGTATCTCTATCAGATCAAGGTCATTTTGTAAGTGGGGCAGGTCTTGTCCTTTCAAGCCATACATCAGGTCTATATTGATTTTTTCAACTCCTTCAGTCCGTAATGTATTTATGGTTTGAAGCATGAATGCGCTATCGGGGTTGATGCGTCCGTTGCTTTGTTGCACTAGCTTGTTGGCTGATTGTATGCCTAGCGAAACTCTTCGGAAGCCGGCCGCCGTTATCATCCGGGTCTTTTCAGTGGTCAGGGTCTGGAAAGTTCCTTCGATGCTGGGCTCGTATTGTGCTGATAGGTGTAGGCGTTGGACTGTGTGTTTGTACAGGTCCATTAACCGTCCGAAGTTTGCCGTGCTCAATGCGGTCGGTGTTCCGCCACCGATGTCGAATCCGGACAATTCTACGTCGGGATACTTGTCGATGAAAGCCTTCACGTCTGTTTCAAGTCCCGACAAGTATCGCTGCTGTATTTCTTTGGAAGGGGTGGTTGTGCGCTTATATTCACAGAACGGGCAGAGATGCCGGCAGAAAGGAATGTGAATATAAAACGCAAGCTGCCTTACCCCACTGAAGTCCAATTCGCCTGCTCGTCTGTATTTCTTCCAGTCGTCAGGGCTGAGCGGATAGGACGTGTTGTATAGCTGGTTGTTTTTTCTGGACATCCACAACTCTTCCAGAGACGCTCTTTGTCTTTCAGTAGATGATGTTGTCTTCATAGAAACCTTGTCGCAAGTATTCCCCATCGAACAGGAGGGAGGATTCGCAATAACTTGGGTTGACATAATGGCGCATATATATATCCAGTACCTTCAGGTGCTTGTTGTACAGGTAGTTGCTACAGCGGCAGTCTTTACCCCTGTGTTGCGACTCGGTGAAGTAGCAATGGGGTATTTCTTCCAGATGCAGTTCGTCCAGTTCTACCAGATGTTGTCTGCAATAGTCGTTTACCGGCATTAGCCCTACAAATCCCAGCCGTGTAAAGTCGTGGTCCAGGCAAAAGTCCATCATGCGCCGGGCTTCTGCGGTAGAGTCGATATAGCCTTTGATGAGGTTGCAACTGGCATTGACCTTCATGGGGTTGACGCCTTCGAAGCTGATGGCGGTGTCGGGAATGTGTACCCCGTAGAGCTCCGACAGCTTTGCCCGCTCATAATGGTGTAGCGATACGGATATGGAGTCCCAGCGCGGATGCTTCATCAGTGCCTGCGATGCCGGCAGCAATCCGTTGGTGTTGAGGTGTACGTGTATGCTGTCAAAAGGTGGCTCGTCCATGTGTTCCAGGATGCGTTCTACCAGTCGGGGCACACACGAAGGCTCACCTCCTGTAATATTCAGCCGGTTCACCCGGATGCCGTTGTGGCCGGTCTCGTACAGCACCTCCAGCAGCTTGCCGATGTTGAAGCTGCCCGTGTGGGCCGCTCCCCCGTTGGAGCAGAAACGGCAGTGGGCATTGCAACCGTTGGTTACCTTGACGAACACGTTGACGCTGGGCGGAATGGGTTGACCCGGCCAGTTGTCGTGCTCGCATCCCATCCGCTTTATCTGGACGGGCTTGCCGAAAAGCCGGTAGGGCGTTGACTTATCCATCTCTTCTGTGTATATGGATGAAATATTCCTTTTCTTTCTGCGATTCAAACCTTACGATACCTGTCAGGCGGTGGTATACAGGCAGTGTAAAGTCTGTCTTGGGCACATAGTACTCTTGGCTACGTAGGTACTTGGGGTCTTCGTCCAACAAAGGTCTGACATGGTTCATCTCCCACCATTCAGGCCAGATATTGGCTCCATTGCCATCGCCGCACGACTTGATGAATCTACGTATTACTTCATGTTCCGTATCTTTCCAATATTCCACATACACCGGCGCCGCTCCGCCCCGGTAAGGCGAATATATTTCCGCATGGCAAGGTCCTTCGCCCCGGAAGTTTCGGTTTATGACCGCCTCCAATCCGTACTTCTGTATGCCGCGCTTGTGGCGTTCCACCATGAAGTCGCGCAGCAGGTGGTTGTCCAGAATGCCATTGGGAGCCATTTCTTGCCAAAAATGGGTGATATAATAATGAAGGGAATGGAAGATGCGGTAACCTTCGGGCGAACCGAATGAGAAGAAATAGCCCGGTGCATTTTCGTGGCAGTGGCTCACTCCGCCGCTGGCGCGCATAAAGTCGTCGGCCACCTTGTCGGGATTGGTGTAGCGGCGAAAGTTGTTGAGATAGGCCACCAGCTTTACCGTTTTGTCGATGCAATAGTCTTTGTACACTCGTTCGATGCCTTCGTTGTAGATACCGGTGTCAAGCTCTCGGCGTAGCTGTTCCAGGTTCAATCTGCCGTCTGTGAAACAATTCTCAAGCGTTTTCCGCAGTATGCGCACGCTGGAGTTGAAGGCCACCTCGTCGCCCGACACCCGTATATGTTCCACGTACTCCGTCAGGTCTTGCATGGCCGCCTCGGGAGTGGTGTAGCGGTGCAGCCGGTTCAGTTCGGCAAGCATGTCGACCAGCGTGCACGTTTGTCCGTGAATCAGTTGTCGTGCATAGTTTGGTATGCAGAAACTTCTATCCAGTGCCTTCACAAACTGCCGTGGCAACCATACGTTGGGCAAGCTGGCTGCATTGGCAAACAGGGGGGCAATATCCTCGTCTCTGAATCCGGCAATTCCGCAGCCTATGCGGGTGACGAGGAACTTCAGTTCCCTGTGCTGGCGGGCAAAGCCGATAAATTCGTCAACGTATGGTTTTATCGTTTCTACACCGCCCTGCATGGTGGGTATGGCGTATGACTGACCTTGCAGTCCCACGCCTTGTCCCCAGATGGCGCCGAAACATTGGTAGGCTACCCGTGCCGCTCCGCCGCCGTGCATGCCTTGCAGGTTGCTGCCAAAGACGAAGATTTCTCCGGGAGCCAGTGAGCGAATGCAGTCGGGGGTATAGCCTTTCGTATCCTGATATGTATTCATGTTGGTATAATGCTTGGGTCGTGTTTTTATTTGTCTATCTCGTCCCAGTCCACCAGCTCCACGTCCTGCGTCAGCGGTTTTCCAAATCTTTTTCCGTCTATCCGTTGCCGTTCGGGCAGGAACTGCACGCGGATATCCTTTATCTGCTTGCGGCTTACCTCTTCGGGCGTGTCCACACCGCGGCCGGCGCACGACAGCTTGAAGAAGAAGGAACCCAGTCCGTCGATGTGCACCGTGCGTCCTTCGTTCATGATTTGCGCCATGACACTTGGCAATGAGCGCAGCACCAGGTGCACGTCTCCCGTTGAGGCGGTACTCATCTGTGCAATGCGTCTGGCCAGTTCGTCCGAGTCGACAGGGCGTTTGCTGACGATGACGGCGCGTGGAAACCACTTGGTCTTCCCGTTTACTTTCAGTTTGCTTTTCTTGAAAAACATATTATTTCCTCCTGTTCGTTGGTTTTTGATGCGGTGTCCTGATGAGGCTTTTGTGCAGTTGTGGCGGTTATGCCGTATGCGGAATGTCACCCCAGGTGGCCTGCCTGTCAACTTCGGTCAGCCAGTCTGCCTGCCTTGGCACGGTTCATCTACTACCTTGACCACCTTAAAGTGCTGACTTCAACTACATAAAAAGCCTTTTACTCTACAAATATAAGCTTTTCAGATGATATATAAAAGCCTTTTTCATAGAATATATAAGGCTTTTAACACTGCTCTATAAGCCTTATAGTGTATGTCTATAAGCCTTTTAACAATTGACTATAAGGCTTATATTGCAACTAAAGGTAGCAGATTGAGGCTGCCGAGGTAGCACGGCAGGAGGGCAAAGGTAGGCTGTTGAGGGGGAAGGGTCAGTCCAGCATCAGGCTCATGAGGGGTTGTTGAGGCAGGAGGAGACGGGTGGTGAGCTGGTCGATGCTGAGGGTGGAACCTGTCGGTTGGGCCAGGCGGGTGCACTGTCCACCATGCAGGCGGTAGGTTCCGTTGTTGGCGGGTAGCAGAGGGTCGGCTAGGGTGAATACCGTGCTTGTCTCCGGGTGAGTGGCGGCGTGCAGGCGGAGCATGGAGGGGGCGTTGATGATGCGTGCCATGCCCAGCGGGAAGGCGTGGGGGGCATTGGGAGTGGCGGGCAGGCTCAGTGTGAGGCTGGGTAGGCCAGTGGCATCGCAGATGGCTTGCAGCAGGTCGCGAGCTTGCCGGGGTGTGTCCGCCAGGAGTTCACGGATGAGCAGACTACCGTCGTCGGCAGGGTAGGCGAAGGCCACGGCGCAGGGGGTGTCGGTGGGTGTATGCAGCAGGTAGAGTGTACCGTCGCTGATGTGCATGTCCGCCAGAATGACGTCCAAGTCTGTCTCGTCGTGCTGGATGCAGCAGGGGCGTGCACGCAGGGATTGCCGGATGTAGCGTACTATGTCGGGTGTGAGGCGGTCGGTGGCAGACAGACGACCGATACCCGTCGGGCCGGATGTGGGGTGGAAAAGACGGGTGCGACGATGAAAGGTGGTGGCGTATCCGCAGGTGGCATAGTAGTCGAAGAGCCAGGGTTCGGCCGGAATGAGGATGGTCAGCAGGCGGCCGTCGGCATGCATCTGTCCGAAGGCCTGTGTCAGCAGGCGGCGCATCAACCCTTGGTTGCGGTAGTCGGGGTGGGTGCAGGCACCTGAGATGTAGGCGGTGGGTATCTCCTGTCCGGCGTAGGTCATGGGGTAGGGCAGCATTTGCAGGGCGGCCACGGGTTGCCCGTCTTGGGTCAGCGCCAGACTGTTGCGGTCGGTGTACTTGGTGCTGAAGTAGAGGTCGACGAAGCGCGGGTCGTCATGAAAGCAAAGCTGCCACAGGGCTTTCAGTTGTTCTTTCATCGGTAGCACAGGTTTACCATTTGATGGGGGTAACGGGCTCGTCGCGCAGGCAGGCTATGTATTTCTCCAATATGATGGCCGGTTGGTAGGACAGCTTGGCGCGTCGCATGCCTTCGACGCCGAGGTCTTCTTCGCGGTTCAGGTAGGTGTACTTTGGGTCTATGTGGTTGGCAAACTCGTAGTTTATCATGGCGTAAGCGCCGTCTATGGATGTGTCGGCCTTCTCTACGTGTACGCCGAAGGTGTCTTGGCTGATGGGCATGCCGAAGGTGAAGGCTGCCACCTTGCCGCCGGCATGCAGGATGCCGCCGCTGAGCCCCAGCTCTTCAAAGTGGTGCAGGGCATAGACCAGTGCCCGACGCTCGTTGCCTGTACCCTCGTGCTGGTCGCAGTTGTTGGCGCGGCACCATTCGGCCTCCAGTTCCAGGCACTCACATATCCGGTCGGGGGTGATGGGCAGGTATTGGTAGTCGGGGTAGGTGCGTTTGAACTTGTTGACGTGGTTGCGCTTGGGTTGCAGCTTCTTGCCGGCCAGGGTGGCCAGGTCGGTGCGCAGGTAGAGGTAGTCGGCATAGTCGCGGTCGGCTGTGAAGCAGAATTGTCCGGGCATCAGCGCCTCCAGCTCCTCGCACATGTCGGCACAGATGCCCAGCAGGCAGAAAGGAGCATTCTCGCGATGGGCGTCCTCCATCATCAGGTTGAGTATGTGCGCCAGGTCGCCTTGTCCGATGGGCATCATGTACACCAGTTTGCCGTCGGCCCAGAACTTCAGCAACAGAAAGCCGTCGACAACGGCAAAGGTTGTTTGGTAGAGGAAGCGCCAGCTGCAGAGGTTGGCGAAGGAGAGGTCGCAGTTGCGGCGTCCGCTGTTCAGGGTAAAGGAGGTAATCAGTTCCTTGTCTTTAGGCTCTATTTCCTTGAATGTTATCATGTTGTAGGATGAGTTGGGGCCAATGGCCGGTTTATGCGGGGGTAAAGATAGGAAGTTTTATAATGTAGTAGGATATAAGGCTTTGTATTTTTGTGTTGGCGTGGCATGAATAGTGTATATTCGTTCAATAAAAAAGAGGTGCATCAAAACGAGCTTACCATATATAAACCTATTTTTTAGACGCGGGTTGTGCGAGTTAAGCGAATTTCTTTATTGCCTAATCCGCACAATCCGCTTTACTCGCGTCTAAAAGATAAGGATAGTTCGTTTTGATACCCTCTTTTCTTATGCCATGTAGCGTACTTTATTGCTTTTCCACGGGCTTGTGCCACGTGCGCCAGAAGGAGTTCTTGACGTCGCGCGCCACGTTCTTCCAACTAGGCATCTGCTTCAGCTGGCGGCAAACATGCATCCACTGAGAATGCCCACGAGGGCCAGCCAGTCGAGCTGCACGCTGACGGTTTCCTCATAGTGCATCACTCCTTCGTAGAAAATCTCTTCCAGCACATGTTCTGTGGCCAGGAAGACTTCGACCAGCATGATGAGTATCAGGATAGGTACGAGGTGGCGGTACGTCCACATCTTGGGCTCCAGGTAGGGAGTAAAGAATAGAAAGTGTAGAATTGAATAATCTCATTGCTGCTGTTTCATTTTGTCGCTGCAAAGGTAGGGAAAATGACAGGTAAGTTGTAACCTTAGACAGGCTGATTTATAACATACATTAACAGATACGGGGCTTTTGACCGCTGAAACGACGTGTCGCTGCCTCTGTCTGACTTGCCTTTTTCCGATTCTGCTTGCCTACTTTCGGGCAAAGCTCTATCTTTGCTCCGTTAAAAAAAAGACCATGAAGATATTTCCTACAACAAGCATTAAGCAACTCGACGCATACACCATAGAGCATGAACCCATAGCCTCCATCGACCTGATGGAGCGGGCTGCCGGGGCCTTGGCCGACGCCATTGCCGAACGCTGGCCTGACACGGCCACTCCTATGACTGTATTTGCCGGACCGGGCAACAATGGGGGCGACGCCCTGGCCGTATCGCGCCTGCTGGCACAGAAAGGCTACCGGCCGGAAGTCTACCTTTTCAATATCAAGGAATCGCTGTCGCCCGACTGCGAAACAAACAAGCAACGCCTGGCCGACGTGCCCGGCATCGCGTTCAATGAAATTACCACCCAGTTCGTACCCCCCACACTGACGGCCGACCATGTGGTGATAGACGGCCTCTTTGGCAGCGGACTCAGCAAACCGTTGAGCGGAGGCTTTGCCGCCGTGGTGAAGTACATCAACGCCTCACCCGCCAGCGTGGTATCCATCGACGTGCCTTCGGGCCTGATGGGTGAGGACAATACCTATAACGTACAGTCGAACATCGTGCATGCCGAGCTGACACTCTCCCTACAGCTGCCCAAGCTGGCCTTCCTCTTTGCCGAGAACGAGCCCTTTGTGGGCGAATGGGACCTGCTGGACATTGGCCTCAGCCAGGATGCCATTGAAGACATGGACACCGACTACAGCCTGACTGAACTGGACGACCTGCGCTACCGCGTCAAGCTGCGTGGCAAGTTCGCCCACAAAGGCAGCTTCGGACGCGCCCTGCTCGTGGCCGGTTCGCGTGGCATGGCAGGGGCATCGATACTGGCGGCCCGTGCCTGCCTGCGCTCGGGCGTAGGCACGCTGACGGTGCACGTGCCCTACTGCAACAACCCCATTGTGCAGGCTGCCGTTCCCGAGGCCATGACCGACCTTGACATCAGCGAGACCTGCTTTGCCGAGGCCGTTGACACCGACGATTACCAGGCCGTGGGCATAGGCCCGGGGCTGGGCAAGGCCGGAGAGACCGAGGCAGCCCTGCTGGAGCAGATTTCCCTCTCGCGTGTGCCCATGGTGCTCGATGCCGATGCCCTGAACCTGCTGGCCGAACACCGCAGCGTGCTCAACCATCTACCCCAAGGCTGCATCCTGACGCCCCATCCCAAAGAACTGGAGCGGCTGGTGGGCAAATGCCAGAACTCCTACGAACGACTGATGCGGGCCCGCGAGCTGGCACAGTCGGCCCAGGTACACATCATATTGAAAGGCGCCTACTCGGCCGTGGTAGCCCCCACCAGACATTGCTATTTCAATACGACCGGCAACCCCGGCATGGCCACCGGAGGCAGCGGCGACGTGCTGACCGGCATAGTACTCTCCCTGCTGGCACAGGGCTATGATACGCTCGATGCCGCCCGACTGGCCGCCTACGTGCATGGTCTGGCCGGAGACCTGGCCGCCAAGACCCTGGGGCAGACCGGACTGACTGCCGGAGACATCATAGAAAAACTGCCCCTGGCATGGCGCATCCTTGAGGAAGGATAGCCACACCAAGGGCAGATTCTGCTTATTTTGACAGCCAGCTTTGTTTATTTTGACAGCCAGCTTTACTTATTTTGACGGTCAGTCCTTTATGGATTGACCGTCAGTTTTATTTAGATTGACCGTTAGCCCATGGAGCCTCCACCGCCGCCTTCGTCCTCGCCACCACCACTGTCTTCGCCATCGGGCACGGGGCGGGCGGGGATTTCATCGTCGAGCAGTTCCCAGAACACATCACTGCCCACCAGGCTGCGGGTAGTGACTTGTCCGCCCGAGCCACGCGACACTTCAGGGATGAACCTGACGCGCGTGCCCGTTATCTGCTGGGCTCCTACCTTATCGGGCGTATCTACACCACGCCCTTCGGAGTTGGCTGTATAATAAAACGTGCCCAGTCCCTCCAGCTTTACGGAGCGGCCGTTATTCATATAGTCGCTAATCACGCCGCCCAGCAGCTTGAGGACAGACAGGACGTCGCCCACGCTGAGCGATGACATGTCGGAAAGTTTCTTGGCAACGGTGTCCGTGTCGACCGGGCGACCGATGGTCACTGAAACGGGATACCACTTACCGTTGCTCTTCATTTGTTTCTTCTTGAAATAAGCCATAATGTTACTGTTTTTTATCTCCTGCCGCAGGTCTGTCTGGAAACCTCCCCACTTCATCCCCGATAAGGTGGGGAGTTATCCCGGATAAGGTGGGGAGGTTTGCCACATAAGGTGGGGACTTATCTTATCCCCCTCCACAACCCATTCTGGACAGCCCTGCGGCATTCGGCGGTTTGACAATACTGTTTACTCTCTCGAAACTGCCCGTAATATACGGTATTCCTACGTAATATCCAACTATTCCGCCCGATTTTTTTTGCAGATTGCCGGATTTGGTTCCGGCTGCTGCCCATTCTGACCAATTTTTCCCGTAAGTATGTAGTATGATTGTTTGACATAACAATGCTGTTGCCTGCTGTGCAGAGCCTCGCTCGGCTACCTTCGTTTCAGCATATTCTTCTCCAGCTTCTTGATTTTCTTCCACGCTTCCTTGAACTTGGGACACAGGCTGACGGCCTTTTCATAGTTGCGCATGGCAGCCTCCTGCATGTCGTGTTTCAGGCATTCATCACCCATGGTGATGTATTCACGTGCATATTTTATCAGCGTCTTTTCCTTCTCCATGGCGGCAGCCTTCAGGGTGCGGTTCTCCTCGCGCAGTGTGTTGATGACGTTCAGTTTGCGGCGCATCAGGCGTTGCACGGCGGGTTTCTCCAGGTCGTAGCGGTTATGTATGGCCTTGAAGAACTCGTCGAGGAAGGTTGAGAAGTCGCCTTTGTCAAATGCCTTGGCGGCTGCAGCATACTGCACATCGGCCTGCGCCTCCTTCAGGGCGCGCTCTATGGCCTGACGATTGTTGAACCGTTCGGAGAACTGTACGATTTCGGGGCGGACAAAGATGTCGGCCCGGCTTATGGGCTTCCGCAGCTGAATGCCTTCGAGCGACGTGCAGCGGCTCAGTGCCACGTAGGTCTGTCCTCCGGCAAATACGCCCCCGGTGAAGTCGATGACCGCCCTGCTGAATGTCAACCCCTGGCTCTTGTGCACGGTGATGGCCCATGCCAGGCGGACGGGAAACTGGGTAAAGGTTCCCAGCTCTTCCTCTTCTATCTGCTTCTTCTCCTCGTTGTAGGTATAGCGGATGTTGCGCCACGAGTCCTGCTTCACGCTACATTCACGGCCGTCGTCGGTGATGATGTATAGCGTACCCTCGGCCAGGTCGAAGCCGTTGACCACCCCGATGGTACCGTTCACCCAGCGTCGTTCATAGTCGTTCTTGATGAAGATGACATGCGCACCCGGCTTCAGCACCAGCTCCTCGGCGGTGGGCAGGCTGGAGGTTGGGAAGTCGCCCCGGATTTCGCCGCGGAACACGGTGGGCTCGCCCGGCAGTTCGGCCAGCTTCTTCTCGTTGATGTAGTCCACGTTGTCGCGCCTCGTTGCCAACGTAATGTACATGTCGTCCTCACTACCTGTCATGGGGGCGCCGTATCGGGTGTTGAGCAGTTGCAGGTCGGCGGCTGCTGCGGTATTGTTGCGTATGTGGTCCAATACCTGTATGAAGCGCGAGTCGGTCTGCCTGTACACCTTCTGCAACTCGATGGACACCAGCTCTATCTGGCTGAAGACGCGGGCCGAGAAGAAGAAGGGGGTGGGGTAGAAGCGGTTCAGTATGTCGCGCTCGTCACCCTTCACCACCGGTTCCAGCTGGAATACGTCGCCTACCAGCAGCAGCTGCTTGCCGCCAAAAGGCTGGCGCAGGTTATGGCTGTAGACGCGCAGGATGCGGTCGACGGCATCGATGATGTCGGCACGCACCATCGAAATCTCGTCAATGATGACCAGCTCCAGCTCCTCCAGTAGCTTGCGATGGGGCTTGGTGTACTTGAAGAAGTCGTATATCTGGTTGCGCTGGAGGCTCAGCTTGGGGTCGTCGGGCAGCAGGGGATAGAAGGGTAGCTTGAAGAAGCTGTGCAAGGTGCTGCCGCCGGCGTTGATGGCGGCTATGCCGGTGGGTGCCAGCACGACGTGCTTCTTGCGTATGTTGGCACATACGTAGCGCAGGAACGTAGACTTGCCCGTGCCTGCCTTGCCCGTCAGGAAGATGGACTGGCGGGTGTACTTCACGAGGTTCAGGGCATCCTGAAACTCCTTGTTGCTGGTGTCGGGGACGAAGGACAAGGGAGTATTGAGTGGTTAGTGGTGAGTGGTAAGTGGTTAGTATAATGGGGGGCAGGGATGGATGACGTTCAGGTGGCGCAGGGCGTTGGCTATGCCATCATCGTCGACCGAGGTGGTTACGTAGTCGGCAGCCTCCTTCACCCGGTCGCTGGCATTGCCCATGGCTACGCCAATGCCGGCATGACGCAAGATGGGTATGTCGTTGCCACCGTCGCCGAAGGCAATGGTGTCTTCCAGCCTGATGCCGAAGTGGCGGATGATTTCGTCCAGCCCTTTCTGCTTGGTGTTGCCGCGTGCGGTCACGTCGGTGAAGGCGGGGTGCCAGCGGCCAATCTCGCAGTCAGTCAGGCAGGGCGCTATCTCTTGTTCTTCTTCCTCGGTGATGAAGGGTGTCAGCTGGAATATCTCTTTGCCCTCGATGGCCTCGCTGGTTGGCATCTCGGGCAGGGGCGTTGTCACCTTCAGGTATTCATGGAATATCTGTCGCACCCGCTGGTCGGGCTGGCAGGCGCAGATGCTGTGCTCGCCCACCACGATGCAGGGTATATTCCGGTCGGCACAGTAGGCGGTCAGGCGGCGCACGTCGTCGGCAGGGATGGCACTCTTGTATATCACCTCGTCGCCCACAAAGCAGTAGGCGCCGTTCATGGTGATGTAGCCATCTATCAGCCGGCGTTCCCGCAAGGCCGTCAGGTTGTTGATGAGTATCTGCGGGCGTCCGGTGGATATGAATATGCGGGCACCTTCCTTCTTCGCCTGTGTCAGGGCCTCGATGGTCGAAGCGGGGATTTCGTGTGTGTGGAAGCTGACGAGGGTGCCGTCAATGTCGAAAAACAAAGCTTTGTTCATGATGGTCTGTATTACTTGGGCGCAAAAGTACGGAAAATGTGGGGATATTTAGTACTTTTGTGGCGAAAAGGAATCGGAATGTCGTGCACATGCCGGTACATGACTAAACATTAACATAGAGAAAATTTATGAGAAAACATTCTTTCAAAGACTGGATGATTGCTGTACGTCCGTGGTCGTTTCCTGCTTCGGCTATGCCGGTGGCGGTGACGCTGGCCTTTCTGTACTGGATGCAGCATGACGTGAATTGGGTGAACGGTGTGTGGGCGCTGCTCAACATCGTAGTGTTTCATGCCGCAGGCAATACGTGGAGTGACTACTTCGACTACAAACATCGTGTTGACAGGGAAGATACGCACGGGGTGAAGACCCTGACCGGCGGCATGTTCCAGCCGCAGGAGATTTTCCGCCTGTCGCTCTCGCTGCTGGCGGTGGCGCTGGTGGCTGGTATCTTGCTGTTGCTGCGTACGGGGCTTCCTCTATTATATATAGGTATAGGCGGGGCGTTGTGCACGCTGCTCTATCCGGCATTGAAGTACAGGGCACTGGGCGATGTGGTCATCTTTGTGGCATACGCTTTGTTGCCCATGTTGGGTACGGCTTATGTGGCCACGGGAGTAATGGACTGGAATACCATGTGGGTGGCCTTGCCGGTAGGCCTGATTACGGTGGCCATTCTGCATGCCAACAATACGCGCGACATGCAGACCGATGTCCGTGCTGACATACGCACGCTGGCCATGACGGTGGGCGGCAAGGCTTCGATGCTTATCTATTGTGTGGAGGTGCTGTTTCCCTTCGGTTGGGTAGTAGGTTGTGCGGCAGGCGGGGTGTTCCCCTGGTGGACGCTGTTGGTCTTGCTGGCTCTCTTCCCGGCTTTGGGCAATGTGAAGATGATGTCGCGCTATCCGGTGACGGGCATGGAAGGCATTTCACGGCTGGATGAGCTGACGGCCAAGCTTCAGTTGCTTTTCAGCCTGTTGTTCACGGTATCTTTTGTAATAGCCCGCTTATTGTCATGAAGAAACTGATATTTACCCTGATACTGGCTGCCGTGCTCTGGACGGTGATGTTCTCGCCGCTGACGGCGCCACATGTCAACTTCTGGTGGATGATGACGGCCTCGGCGCTTACGCTCTCGGTCTTGTCCACGTGTTTCAATCCGGGCTGGTGGAAAGACGTGAAGTGGAGTGTGCCCGATTTGCTGCTGGGAGTGCTGATAGCTGCCGTGCTATGGGGCATTTTCTGGACGGGCGACAAGGTGTCGTCGTGGCTCTTCGACTTTGCCCGGCCTCAGGTCAATCTGATTTATGGCATGAAGGAAGGGGAGTCGCCGTGGTTGCTCTCGGTGCTGATGCTGTTTCTGATAGGGCCGGCCGAGGAAATCTTCTGGCGCGGTTATGTGCAGCGCACTTTTTCCAGGCGTTGGAATCCGAACGCAGGTTTTGTGGTGGCCACGGCACTGTATGCGCTGGTACATGCCGGCTCGTGCAACTTCATGCTGCTGATGGCGGCACTGGTTGCGGGGGTAGTGTGGGGCGGACTCTACCGCTTCTTTCCGGAGCGGATGGCTGCCATCATTGTGTCTCATGCGGTGTGGGATGTGGCTGTATTTATCTGGTTTCCTATCTGACCGCCCGGAAGAGTATAGATTAAGTATAATCAAATCCAAGTAGATATGAAGTATAATTTCGATGAAGTAATAGACCGACGGGGTACTGACTCCGTAAAGTGGGACGGATTGAAGAATACATGGGGACGCGATGACCTGACTGCCTTATGGGTGGCCGACATGGACTTCCGTACTCCTCCTTTTGTAATGGATGCTTTGCGTCGCAGGCTGGAGCATGAAGTACTGGGCTATACGATGGCCTGCAAGGAGTGGTCGGCCTCGATTTGCAACTGGCTGCAAAAGCGTCATCAGTGGACAGTAAAGGCTGAAGAGCTGACCTTTGTGCCGGGTATCGTGCGGGGACAGGCGTTGGCATTGTTGTGCTTCACGCAGCCGGGCGACCGGGTACTGGTGATGACTCCCGTTTATCATCCTTTCTTCCTGGTGACTGAACGGTTGGGACGGCAGGCTGTCCGCTCCTCGCTGGATTTGCGAGACGGGCATTATCATATTGATTTCGACCGTCTGCGTCGCGATGTGCAGGGATGCAAGGCGTTGATATTGTGTAATCCTCATAATCCCGGCGGTAGGGTGTGGATGGTGGAGGAACTGCGACAGGTAGCTGCCGTCTGTCATGAGAGCGGTACGCTGGTTATTTCGGATGAAATACATGCAGATTTGACATTGCCGCCGTATAAGCATCATCCGTTTGCCACCGTATCGGACGAGGCTGCTCATAATTCGTTGACATTCATGGCTCCCAGCAAGTCGTTCAATATGCCCGGCTTGCAGAGTTCATACG
This sequence comes from uncultured Bacteroides sp., assembly GCA_900553815.1. Classification (GTDB taxonomy): domain Bacteria; phylum Bacteroidota; class Bacteroidia; order Bacteroidales; family Bacteroidaceae; genus Bacteroides. Next base: position 21,784 of record USEY01000023.1, on the reverse strand, counting down.
CTGTGACGCAAGACGAGCATATACGCAGCCGCTTCCAGGCATTTATGGAGGCAGGCGAATTCTGTGATGGGCATTTGCTGGCCTACATCGGCTGTGCGGCTGCCTATACTTATGGCGAGGAATGGCTGGCGCAGGTGCTTGACTATATTAAAGGGAACATTGACTTCACCGAACACTACCTGAAAGAGCACATACCGGCCATAGGCATGATTCGTCCGCAGGCATCGTATCTTGTGTTCCTTGACTGTCGTGCCTTGGGGCTGAAGCAAGAGGCGTTGGAGCGGCTCTTTGCCGACAAGGCCGGATTGGCGCTGAATACAGGTACCATGTTTGGTAAGGAAGGTGAAGGCTTCATGCGGCTCAACGTAGGGTGTCCGCGTAGTCAGCTTGTGCGGGCTCTCCGGCAGTTGGAGGTGGCTGTCAACCAAGGATAAAGGAGGATTTCCAGCCTGTTTGGATGAGATTCCAGTCGACAGGATTTAGGTATTAAAACATAGCGCGTCAGCAGTTAACTACTATCGTATTAGCAGTTAACTACTGACGCGTTTTTAGTTAAGACTTATCGCGATAGCAGTTGACATTTATCATTCGGCCGGCAGAGTACGTATGGGCTTGGCTGGAACTCCACCTACTATTGTATTGGCCGGCACGTCTTTGGTAACTACTGCACCGGCAGCAACAATGGCATTGTCGCCTATGGTTACACCTTGTAGGATAGTGGCATTAGAACCTACCCATACATTACGCCCTAACACGATGGGGGCGGGATAAGTGGTCTTGCGGTCGGCTGGGCTGAGGCCGTGGTTCAGGGTGGCAAAGACTACGGCATGTCCAATCTGGCATCCTTCGCCTATGGTCACGCCACCGTGGTCCTGAAAGTGGCAGCAGGCATTGATGAATACGTCTTTGCCCAGGTGCAGATTCTTGCCGAAGTCGGCATAGACGGGTGGAAACAGGCGTACGGTAGGAGGAATGGCTTGGCCGGTCAACTGCCCCAACAGGGTTCTTATCTCGTCCTGGGTATGGAAGCCTGAGTTGATTTCGCAGGTTATCCGTCGCGCTTCGTCGCTCATGTCGTTCATCAGACGTCCAATCTCTTCACCACAAAGGGGCTGGCCGGTCTTGACATATTCCAGAAATTCGTTGAGTGTCATATCGTCAGGCAAAAGTCTATTTCAGGTTGTTGCGGAAAAATTGTTCTATCTTATCGTAGGGTATAACACCGGCCTGATTGTCGTAGAGGTCTACATGGCTTGCCCCGGGTATAATCATCAGTTCCTTGTTGCTTCCGGTTAGTTTCTTGAAGGCGTCTTCGCTGAAGTAGCGTGAGTGTGCTTTCTCACCATGAATCATCAGCACGGCACTGCGTATCTCATGGCTGTAGGCCAGCAGGGGGGTATTGATGAATGACAGGGCCGAGGTGACATTCCATCCGCTGTTGGAGTTGAGCGAGCGCTTGTGATAACCGCGCGGAGTCTTGTAGTAGGCGTAGTAGTCTTTCACAAACTGGGGAGCGTCGGCAGGCAGCGGGTCAACGACTCCTCCGGCCAGGGCGTACGTTCCCTTTTGGGCGTCAATGGTGCGTTGGGCATTGAGTTTCTTGCGCAGTTCATAGCGGGCATCGGCATCCATGGAGTCGAAGTAACCGTTGGCATTGACGCGGCTCATGTCGTACATGGTTACGGTGACGGTGGCCTTGATGCGTGTATCGATGGCGGCAGCATTCAGGGCCATACCTCCCCAACCGCAGATACCTATGATGCCGATTCGTTCAGGGTCGACATCGGCACGCGTGGACAGATAGTCGACAGCTGCACAGAAGTCTTCGGTATTGATGTCGGGTGATGCCACGTAGCGGGGGTAGCCGCTGCTTTCACCGGTATATGAGGGGTCGAAGGCAAGGGTCAGAAAACCACGTTCGGCCATGGTTTGGGCATAAAGTCCCGATGATTGTTCTTTGACTGCTCCGAAGGGGCCGCTGACAGCAATGGCGGGCAACTTGCCTGTAGCATTGAGTGGCATGTAGAGGTCTGCGGCCAATGTGATGCCGAAGCGGTTCTTAAATCTTATACTTTCTACCTTAACCCGGTTGCTGGGGGTAAAGGTCTTGTCATTTTCTTGTGCATAAAGCTGGTTCATGGTAGTCAATATTAATATGAATAATGAAACGATAATCAGTTTTTTGTTCATCATATAAACCGTAAGTAATAATAAATTAGACTTTCATACCCATCTGATAGGCTTCCTGTATGGCAGGTTTACCTTTTATTTCACCCACGTGCCATACGCCGCCACAGAATACAGTACCTTTCACAGTCGGGTTTTCTAGGCAATCTAAGAAACCGCTGAAGCTGGTGACAATGCGGTCCATAATCTTTGCGTCATCTTCGGCAGCAGTGGCAATGAAGTAGAATTCCTTGTTTTTCATTTCTGTGTAAGGTCCACAGCAGCGGTCAATCAGCGTCTTCATTTGTGCGCTCATGGAGTAGAAATAGACAGGTGTTCCCATTACAATGACGTCTGCCTGCAGCATTTTGTTGATGATTTCGGCTGCATCATCTTTTTGCGGACAGGGCTTCTTGTGCAGGCTGCATGTACTGCAACCCAGGCAAGGATGAATGGTTTTGTCGCGTAGGAATATTTTTTCCACCTCATTGCCGTTGGCAATAGCTCCTTCCATGAATGCGTCGCAAAGCGTATCGGAGTTGCCGCCACGACGCGGACTTGATGATAAAATCAATACTTTCTTCATAATGATATTGAAATAGGGGTTATAAATCTTATCTTGTTGACAGTGCAAATGTCGGCAGAATGTTTGAAGCATGTGGTAGACAGATTACAGATTGTATGACCTTGATTACTGATGTATTGTTTTGAGAGTGATTGGCTGTATGCGGGGTGAAATATTCAGTAATCAGGAGAATAGAATCTGTAATAAGGGTAAAAGGGGAATGCGTTTTTTCTTCTATTTTTGTAACCAAGATAGCTAAATCCTTTTGAGATTATGGACAAGATACTGAATATGGATAGCGTGGACTTGTATAACAAGCTCTACGGGTTGGAAACACTGAATCCGTTGGTAAGCGTGGTGGACTTGAACAAAGCAACCCGGGTGATGGACTATAACCGGTGGAACTATGGCATTTATGCACTCTACTTGAAAATGGAAAAGGCGTGCGACATAAGATATGGTCGGCAGCATTATGATTACCAGGAAGGTACGGTGGTGTGTTTTGCTCCGGGACAGACGGCAGAGATTACCTTGACTACAGATAGGGTGCAGATGAATGTGCTTGGCATATTGTTTCATCCCGATTTACTGCGGGGTACCTCGTTGGGGCGGGATATTAAGAAATACACTTTCTTTTCCTATGAAGCTAATGAGGCATTGCATACCTCGGCCGAAGAAAGAGATATCCTGATGGATTTACTGAAGATTATTCAGATGGAGCTGGAGCATGGCGTAGATAAGCATAGCCGTACATTGCTGGTCAATCATATTGAGTTGTTGCTGAATTATTGCATGCGTTTTTACGAACGTCAGTTTACTACTCGCAGTAAAGTGAACAGCGATGTGCTGACGCGCTTTGAACGCTTGCTTGACGAATACTTTGAAGGTGAACAAGCTGAGCAGGATGGCTTGCCTACTGTGAGATATTTTGCAGACAAGCTTTGTCTGTCGCCCAACTATTTTGGTGACATGCTGAAGAAAGAAACGGGCAAGACTCCGCAGGAGTATATTCAGGAGAAGGTCGTGGAGCTGGCGAAGGAACGGATGACTGATTCGCGCGAGACAGTGAGCCGGATTGCTTATTCACTGGGCTTTCAGTATCCGCAGCATTTGTGTCGCCTGTTCAAGAAACGAGTCGGATGTACTCCGAATGAATTTCGTTCAAGAAACTTTGAATGAGTTATTTGTAGCGAAGCCATGAAGAAGCAGTTGGATTTTAAAAGTGTGTATGAGTGTAACCGTTGTTTGGGATGCGAGACCCTGCATCCTCAGGCAAGCATCATCAATCTGGAAAATCGTGGCCAGGGGCAAGGCATTATGAAGTTTGAGTTCTATGCCATTTTGCTGATAGAGGATTGTCCTGATGAATGTTGCTGTTGTGGGCGGAAGTATTACGATTATTCCAATGCTACCATGGTGTTTTTGAAACCGGGCGAGGCTTTTCGTTTAAGTGAGAATAATATGCTTCCCAATAAGGGGTATCTATTGGCCTTTCATCCCGACCTCTTGTTTCATACATCGCTGAAAAGTCAGATGAGAAAGTATACCTTTTTCTCTTATTATAAGGAAGAGGCACTTCATCTGTCGCAGCGTGAAACTGCAAAAGTAGTCTGTTGTTTGGAAAACATAGAGGACGAACTACACCATCCGATAGATACTCATAGCAATACTATCTTGTCATGCCATATAGAATTGCTCCTTGATTATTGCAAGCGTTATTACGAACGTCAGTTTATTACTCGTGAGAATAAGGACAAGCTGTTGCTGGAGAAGCTGGACAGAATCTTTGAGGATTATGTAAGTTCCGGGCGTTTGCAGCAGGGAGAAGGAGTAGCTTCCGATGCTTTTGCTGAACTATTGGGACTATCACCGGCTTATTTTATTGATATGCTGAAGTTTGAAACAGGCAAATCGTGGGATGAATATTTTCAATGGAAACGGTTGGATATGGCCAAGCGCATGTTGTTACAAGTTGATGCCACACCTGCTAATGTTGCCTATCGTTTGGGTTATCCTAGTGTTCAGTATTTCGCACTCTTATTTAAGAAAGTGACAGGAATGGCTCCTGCGGATTATCGTTGCTCCCAAAACTGATAGTGCGTTTTTCTGTGATTCCTGTTGGGAGTCTGCGTGTAGGAGCAGTCTTGGAGAATGCTACAAAAAAAACTCTCCTACGCATTGGAGCAGAAACTCTGGTAGCGTAGAAGAGCATATTGAGATTTTGGGGGCTATGAGTCTACTTCTCTTTGGTAGCTTCGGCATACGATGCGTCGTCTACGGGTTCTAACCATGTATTCTTATTTGTTTGCGGATTACATTCTATGGCAAGGTGAGAAAACCAGCTGTCGGGAGCTGCACCATGCCAATGTACTACGTCTGGAGCAATTTCTACAATATCTCCGGGGTGTAATATTTGCGCAGGTTTACCTTTTTCCTGGTAGTAACCTTTTCCGCCAACGGCTATCAGTATTTGTCCTCCGGTATGGCTGTGCCAGTTGTTGCGACAACCCGGTTCAAAAGTGACATTGGCTATCGGACAGTTTAAAGCTTTGTTCTTGGTAAGAGATGCCAAGTAGGATTGCCCGATGAAAAATTGGGCATATTGTACATTGGCTTCACCTGTAGGGAAAGCACTAAGATTTTGAGGTACATCTTCTTGTTTCATATTTTGTGCATTTAATGGGTTTCCTATGTTTGATAGAATTAGTACTATAAGTGCTGTGATTATTTGTTTCATTTTCATCATGGTTTTCTTTTTATCTTTTACAGATGCAAATGTAGAAAGTATATCCAACTGGAATGGTAGATGGATTACAGATTGTATAACCATGATTACAGATTCTGTCTGATGGCATTTCATGAACAAAATAAAAGAGATATATGGCTTTTAAAATCATATATCTCTTTTATTGTTATAAGAAATAGGGTTATTCAGTTGCGATACAACGTATAGATAATACCTTGTAATATTCTTGCCCTGTTGCTATGCTGCTAACTTGAGGAACAAATCCTGCTTCACTGCCATTGAAGAATGTCGTATATTGCGGAATGCTGCCATCTTCCTCCTGGGTCCAAAAGCCGGCAACAGTTCCTTTACTTATCATTTTCTCCTTGTCCCAAAGACCAAGTGGTAATGCGTTGAATCCGCTTCGGTTGTTGGCCGGTTGCAGTTCATCGCCGGTATTGAATGGTTTCCAGGTTCCGGCCTTCAGTAAGGCAGCTTCATCGTTGACATACGTTTTTAGTCGATTCCAGTCTTCAGTGTCCGGTATCTTCCAGCCAATGGGAGCCATATTACTTTCCAACAGGACATATCCGCTGTAGAAATATGAGTTGTTGTCAGCATCCTTAAAGTATTGGGCTTGGGTGCCCTGCATTGTTCCCAAATCGATGTCTTGTCCGTTGTTATATTTAGTTGCTCTTAGGTTCTCTTTCATCCAATATTGAGTTCCAATCTTAACAATTGGATAGATTTGAATTTCGGAGCCTCTGATGTCCCTTATTTTATAACTGCTGATAATAATTTGTACATCTGTGTCGCTTGGGCTGAAAGATAACTCACCATTTTGGTCAATGTATATACATTCAATGAGTGGCTTGGTACCCGGAGTGTAGGTCAGCGAGTTTTCTTCCTTGTTCCAGACTGCTTTTCCTCCATGTACATTCCCTTCCATATCGAGGAGTTGTAGTACTATTCCATTACTCATATCAGGTTTGTATCCTTTAACTGGATAGGCAACGATAGCTTGTGAGTTTATATTGTTGTCTGCTCCGTTGGCATATAAGTATTCTTTGCAAATATCAAGAACAGGCATTCCATTTTTGTAGACCCGATAGATATCAGAAGTATTAAATGAAAGTGTTGGGACATAGATAAAGCTATTTTCTACACTGTTACCAGTATCTATGTCTTCTCCGTTAACCCATTCTTTAATGTCTCCAATGATACCCATTAGCTCATTATTAGAGGCTTTTATTATAATGTTGCATTGTGTTCCTCCTTCTATAGCTTTGGGAGTAATCTTACAGGTGTTAACCTGCCCATTTATTTCTATTACAAGGTAGGAGTTCATTGATACTTCCGTTTCGGGCATAACAATAAATTCTTTGCCTGTCAGGTTACCATCTTCCACCTTCCAGTTCCCATGTGGAGTGATAGTTGCAGTTGTGCTACCAGTGGTGAGGGCTCTTTCCTGAATATTATATGTTCCTTCGCTTTTAAAGCCAAAAACAGAGACACTGGGATTAGAAGTTAATAGCTCTTCAGCAGTTTCTCCTTCGTTGGGGACAATCTGAATTTTCATTTTCACCAGTTTGTGCGCAAATTCAAGTTTCACAGGATTACTGGTGCTTTTTACCTTCTCTTTCTCTGCTATAAGCAAGTCTGACAGGGCAAAGTTTTTATCATCACTTTGGTCAGATTGGATGCTGAAGTTTATTTCGTTTTGATTGTCGTTTTGCTGGTATGGATAATAGGCAAGGAAATCCAGAGACGTGCCGCCGGTTGGATAAAAGAGGTCTGTTGATGGAATGAGTTGTGCATTTTCATTGTATTTGAGAGGCATGTTTTGAATGTAACTGTTTCCATTGGTAATGAAGGCATACAGGCCCACTTCGTCTCCAATGTCAAAAGTGTTATTACTCATTCGTGTCTTTTTCTCGCTTTTGATAGACGCTTTGAATGAAATGGGTACATTTCCGGGGACAATTTCATCGTTGATGTGGTTGACACATGCACATAAAAATATACTTGTCATAGCAAGTATGGTCGTCTCGGTCAAAAGTTTTGTTTTCATAAAATGCTTATTTAGATTTTACGAATATATATATTATTTCTCTAAATTAAGCACGAAATAGAATAAAAGTATAAAAATATGTTTTTAAATATAGAAACTAAAGTGATGAAAACAATAAATCCCAAAAGGATACCTTATTTATAAGACTTTTCCTTTTGGGATTTATAAGACAACGATAATGTTTATTCTGTCTCTGCTATTATGATTTCTTGGCAAATATTTTTTTGAAATCTGCCGGATAGGGAGTTTCAAATTGCATTTTTTCGCCAGTAATGGGATGGTAGAAACAAAGTTTGAAGGCATGTAGAGCAAGTCGTCCTAGTGGGTTAAGATCTTCCAGGCCGTAACGCCCATCGCCCACTACCGGATGACCCAAGTCTTGCATGTGTACACGTATCTGGTTTTTTCTGCCGGTTTCCAAGCGAAGTTCTACCAACGAGAAGCCGTTGCCGCGTTTGATGGTCTGATAGTGTGTAATAGCCAGTTGACCTCCATCATCAGTCGGACTGGAGTACACATACAGTTTACGATCGGTGAGCCATGAAGTCACGGTTCCTGCATCTTTTTCCATATCTCCTGCCACTACGGCTACATATCGTCTGTCATAGACAATGTTTTTCCAGTTATCGCGTAGCGTGTGCTGAGTTTGTTCATCCTTGGCAAACATCATGATGCCTGAAGTGTCACGGTCCAGTCTATGTACTACATATACTCGGTTCCTACGTCCCGAACGTTTCAGATATTCATTCAGAATATTGCAGGCAGTTCGTTCTTTTTGTCTTTCTGTGCTGACAGACAATAAGCCTTGCATCTTCTCTACCACGATGAGATAGGCATCTTCATATATGATTTTCAACAACTTGTTATGGAATTCTTTATTCCCTTTCTCACGGCTAATTTGTACTTTCATGCCGGGCTTCAGCGGAAAGTTGTATTGGGTTGTAATAGTATTGTCTACATACACCACACGTTTGCTAAGTAGGGACTTTAGCTTGGTGCGGCTGGCTTGTGGCATTTGGCTGGCCAGGAATTCCATTAGTTCCATGGGCTCCTTTACATAGAAGTCGGTGTAGAGTGCACGGGCTCTAGCTCTTATTTTTTCTTTTTCCACAGTAAGTATATATTGGAGTTGGATTGTTGGCGTTTATAAATTCTCTCTCAATTCCAGCTTTACAACATTTTCCACATGGTGTGTATGTGGAAACATATCTACCGGTTGTACGGCTGTTACCTTGTATTTTTTATCGAGCAGTTGCAGGTCGCGCGCTTGAGTGGCCGGATTGCAACTTACGTAAACAATACGTTTGGGCTCGGCAAAGAGAATGACATCTACCACATCGGGATGCATGCCGGCACGCGGTGGGTCGGTAATGATGACATCAGGACGGCCATACTGATTGATGAAATCTTGGGTCAGCATGTCTTTCATGTCACCGGCAAAGAAAAGTGTGTTTTGTATACCGTTAATTTCCGCATTTACTTTAGCGTCTTCAATGGCTTCGGGTACATACTCAATACCGATAACTTGGCGTGCTTGTCTTGAAACGAAGTTGGCAATGGTTCCAGTTCCGGTATAAAGGTCATAGACCAGTTCATTTCCTGTCAGCCCTGCAAATTCGCGTGCTACCTTATATAATATATATGCTTGTTCCGAGTTCGTCTGGTAGAAAGACTTAGGACCAATCTTGAAACGCAAGCCTTCCATCTCCTCAAATATATGGTCTTTTCCTTTAAAAGTATGGACATCAAGGTCAGTGATGGTGTCATTGCACTTGTTGTTTATGATATAGAGGAGTGAAGTTATTTCGGGGAATGTATCAGCTACATATTGCAGCAGTTGAGTAAAGAGTTTCATTTCCTCTTCATGTTCAATCTTGCAGATAAGTATCACCATCAGCTCACCTGTAGTAGATGTACGGACAATCATGTTGCGTAGCATTCCTTCTTGGGTGCGGAGGTTGATGAAGGAATAATTATGCTCGTATGCATAGTCGCGCACGGCATTTCTGATTCGATTCGAGATGTCGTCCTGTAACCAGCATTTTTCAATGGCCAGCACCTTGTCAAATGCGTTGGGAATGTGGAAACCTACTGCATTCATTTGTTCGTAGACCACATTTTGCTTTACTTCTTCCGTTGTCAACCAACGTTTGTTTGAAAAAGTATATTCCAGCTTGTTGCGATAACATAGTGTTTTGGCAGAACCGAGTATGGGAGATATTTCCGGGAGTTCTATTTTGCCAATACGTGTCAGGTTGTCAGTTACTTGTTTCTGCTTATACCTGATTTGCTCCGAGTAGGGTAATATTTGCCATTTACAGCCCCCGCATACGCCATAATGTTGGCAAAAAGGAACGGCGCGGTTAGGCGAGTATTTATGGAACTTTACCGCTTCTGCCTCTGCATAGTGGTTCTTTTTCCGTTTTATCTGCAAATCTACTACATCGCCGGGAACAACATACGGTACAAAAATTACCAGATCATTTACTTTTGCTATGGCTTTTCCTTCAGCAGCCACATCCATGATTTCTATTTCTTCCAGCAGGGGAAGTTCTTTCTTCTTTCTTGCCACTTCTATACCAAATATAATAAATTCGGCAACAAAAATAGATATTTTTTCTGTAATTCTATTCATTCCTTCAAATATTATATTTTGCAATGTCGAAATTGCAAAATAATAGAAAGTTTTTGCTTGAAAAGTTTTATAGTCTATGAAATATCCTTAGATTTGCGACCAGAAAAAAGAAAGACACATTAAAACTTAATTCAATATTATGGATAAAAAAAGAGTTTATACCTTTGGTAATGGTCAGGCAGAAGGAAAGGCTGACATGCGTAACCTCTTAGGCGGTAAAGGCGCCAACTTAGCAGAAATGAATCTTATAGGAGTGCCGGTTCCTCCGGGCTTCACAATCACCACAGAAGTTTGTACAGAATATTATGAAATGGGGCAAGAAAAAATTGTTGCCTTGTTAAAAGATGAAGTTGAAAAAGCTGTTGCACATATTGAAACTTTGATGCGTTCAAAGTTTGGTGATGTAGAGAATCCGCTGCTTGTATCTGTTCGTTCGGGTGCTCGTGCTTCTATGCCGGGTATGATGGATACTATTCTTAACCTTGGTTTGAACGATGAGGTTGTAGAAGGTTTGTCAAGAAAAACAGGTAATGAGCGTTTCGCATGGGATTCATACCGTCGTTTCGTACAGATGTATGGTGACGTTGTGCTGGGTATGAAACCTACCAATAAGGAAGATATTGACCCGTTTGAAGCTATTATAGAAGATGTAAAACATGCAAAAGGTGTCAGACTGGACAACGAATTGGAAGTTGCCGATTTGAAAGAATTGGTGAAACGTTTCAAATCAGCCGTAAAAGAACGTACTGGTAAAGATTTCCCAACATGCGCTTACGAGCAGTTGTGGGGCGCTATTTGTGCAGTCTTTAATTCTTGGATGAATGAACGTGCCATTCTTTATCGTAAAATGGAAGGAATACCCGATGAATGGGGTACGGCTGTCAGTGTACAAGCTATGGTATTCGGTAACATGGGCGATACTTCGGCTACAGGTGTTTGCTTCAGCCGCGACGCTGCAACCGGTGAAGACCTCTTTAATGGCGAATACTTGATTAATGCGCAGGGTGAAGATGTTGTGGCCGGTATCCGCACTCCGCAACAGATTACAAAGATAGGTTCACAACGTTGGGCAGAACTGGCTGGTATCAGCGAAGAAGAACGTGTGGCCAAATATCCTTCTATGGAAGAAGCCATGCCTGAAATCTATAAAGAGTTGGATGCTTTGCAGACTAAGCTTGAAAATCACTATCATGACATGCAGGATATGGAGTTCACCGTACAGGAAGGTAAACTTTGGTTCCTGCAGACACGTAACGGAAAGCGTACCGGTGCTGCAATGGTTAAGATAGCGATGGACTTGTTGCGTCAGGGTATGATTGATGAGAAGACAGCTTTGCTGCGTTGCGAGCCCAATAAGCTGGACGAACTGCTTCACCCGGTATTTGATAAGGCCGCTTTGAAGCAAGCAAAGGTTCTGTCGCGTGGTCTTCCGGCTTCTCCGGGTGCTGCTTGTGGTCAGATTGTATTCTTTGCTGACGATGCAGCCGAATGGCGTGCAGCTGGTAAGCGTGTAGTCATGGTTCGTATCGAGACTTCTCCTGAAGACTTGGCCGGTATGGCTGTTGCCGAAGGTATCCTGACGGCACGTGGAGGTATGACTTCGCATGCAGCTGTTGTGGCTCGTGGTATGGGTAAGTGCTGTGTTTCCGGTGCCGGTGCATTGAATATCGACTATAAGGCACGTACTGTAGAGGTTGATGGTATTGTTCTGAAAGAAGGCGACTTTATCTCTCTGAACGGTAGCACAGGTGAAATATACAATGGCCAGGTTGAAACCAAGGCTGCTGAGTTGTCGGGTGACTTTGCTGAACTGATGAAACTGGCTGACAAGTATACCAGACTTCAGGTTCGTACCAATGCCGATACGCCTCACGATGCACAGGTCGCTCGTAATTTTGGTGCAGTTGGTATCGGTCTTTGCCGCACAGAACACATGTTCTTCGAAGGTGAGAAGATTAAGGCTATGCGCGAAATGATTTTGGCCGAAGATGCTGAAGGACGTCGCAAGGCGTTGGCTAAGATTTTGCCTTACCAGCAAGCTGACTTCAAGGGAATCTTTAAGGCTATGGAAGGATGTCCGGTGACAGTTCGTCTGCTCGATCCTCCTTTGCATGAGTTCGTTCCCCACGATTTGAAGGGACAACAGGAAATGGCCGAAGCCATGGGTGTAAGCTTGCAATATATCCAGCAGCGTGTAGAGGCTCTTTGCGAGCACAATCCGATGCTTGGACACCGTGGTTGCCGTTTGGGTAACACATATCCTGAAATTACTCAGATGCAGACACGTGCCATCCTTGGTGCAGCTTTGGAACTGAAGAAAGAAGGTGTAGAAACACATCCCGAAATCATGGTGCCGCTGACTGGTATCCTTTATGAGTTCAAGCAACAGGAAGACGTGATTCGTGCTGAGGCAGCCAAGCTGTTTGAAGAAATGGGCGATAGCATCGACTTCAAGGTTGGTACAATGATTGAGATTCCGCGTGCTGCTTTGACTGCTGACCGCATCGCTTCTTCGGCTGAGTTCTTCTCATTTGGTACAAACGACTTGACCCAGATGACCTTCGGTTATTCTCGCGATGATATTGCATCATTCCTCCCCATCTATTTGGAGAAGAAGATTTTGAAGGTTGACCCATTCCAGGTTCTCGACCAAAATGGTGTAGGACAGCTGATTCGTATGGCTACGGAGAAAGGCCGTGCCGTTCGTCCCGACTTGAAGTGCGGTATCTGTGGTGAACATGGTGGTGAACCTTCTTCTGTGAAGTTCTGTCACAAGGTTGGTCTGAATTATGTAAGCTGCTCTCCGTTCCGTGTGCCTATCGCACGTCTGGCTGCGGCGCAGGCTGCCATTGAAGATTGATATTAGAAATACAGATTAATAATCAATAGTTAAGGGATTTGCTCTGAGGAGTGAATCCCTTTTTTGTTAAAATATCTGTTATTTTACTATCTTTTATACTGTGTGTGTTTACACTCAATCAAGAGAATGTTTATGTTAGAAATATAATTGTTAAATGTTGATTATTAGAAACCAGTGAAGTGATAATTTGTTCTCTGTTTATATTAGAAAGAGGCTGGCTGTAGTTAGGTATTAAGGAATTTACGCTAATTACAGCATAGAGATGCTGATAAAAGTATTTTGAATATCACTATAGGATTGATATTCATTTACACAATGGATATAAAATAAAAGTGAGTAACCTTTGTATTATATTTATTGTTGTTGTAAGCCTTGGTTCTTACATGGAATTGAGACTTTTATTTTGAAAATATGTGAGAACCAAAGATATTAAATAGAATAGATGGATATTTGTCACTGGTGAATGGGAGTGTATTATTATTTTCTAGTTCAAGAATCTTAATGACAGATAAGAGAATAAGCTCATGCTTATGGTGCTAATATGGTCTGAAACTCTATTAAAAGTAATCTTTAGATGATTGTTTATTTGTGAAAAGTTCTAATTTTGCAAAAGAAACAATCAAATGATTGCTAATGAGATCGAAGTTAAACAAGAAGACATATTATATAAAGAAGTGTTTGCTTCTTACTTGTGTAGTCCTTAAATCATCACTTTGAAGACTAGCAATCACAGCAGAAAGGGAGTGAATGCTAATAACATTAGGTATGGACTTTTTTTTGTTTGTGATTGTAGATGTGGTGGTAATACCTTGGACTCAATAGGAAAGTGCCGCACTTTCTTTTTTGTAGTATGGCTACAAAAAGAGCAAAATGAGTGACCTTATTGTTTTTCAAAAGAACAATCTATTTGGTGCAAAATATCCATCTGGGAGAATTGCTATCACTCCTAAATATAAGGAAATGTTCCCTTTTAGTTGTGGTTTATCATTAGTCAGAAATGAGAAATATCAGTATGCTTATATTAATATTGCAGAAAAGCAGATAGTTCCATTTGGAACATACATTTGGTGTGATGCTCAATTTATTTGTGGTTATGCTCGAGTTAAATTGATGGATAATATTCATTGGGGAGTAATTGATACTTTGGGTCAGATAGCAATTTATCCTAATCTTGACTATATATCACCACTTAAATCTTTTCATAGATGGGATGGTGATGTAATAGAAGTAAAAGGTATATTTAAAGGGGAAAAGGTTGGTTATGTTATAGACTCAATGAGCGTAATTAATTTACCTATTGATTTTGAGTTTATGCCTGGTTTTAATTTAGAAGAATACTTATTTTCTCAGAAAGTAACTCCCATTAAAAGGTGTCACTTATTTGCTAATGATAATAGTAATATTTCTTCTTCATTAGACAACAAAGAGGAATGGGAAGACCAAAATCTTGATGCTTTTGAAGGAGATGAAAATAATTATTGGAATATAGAATAAATAAACATGGAATTTTCATTAACATTAGGTCGCAAAAGGCAGGTTTACTACTGATATTGGTGTCAGGAAAAACAAATAACTTTTGTTTCTTGGCTGATACAGGTACTGTTCATCACCTTATTTGATTTTGTATATGAAGATTTTAAAAGTGAGTTTAAGCTACTTGAAGGAATATATTGAACAATGGGGATAGAGGGGCACTACGAAGAAACTCTTATCATTGAGGTTATATTCAATTTTGAATGGAGAAATTATACTTCCACTTTTTTAGTTTTGGATGTTTCTAAGAAAATACAACAAATGCAAGATGAAACTGGAATACAGATTCATGGGGTACTTGGTGTACAATTCTTTATAGAGGATAAATAGATTACTGATTTTAATATATATAGTATAATATGATGAAAAGGAATAGCTTATTAATATTATTATTGTGTTGCATATTATTTTCTTGCTCTACAAAGCAATCTAAGGAACAAACTATTGATGATATTGCAGCAAAGGTAGGAACTATTGTTAATCAAAAATGGTCTACCTATAAATATAGGTCACACTTTAAAAAAAATCATGCCCCCGATAATAGTGTAGATATGTATTCAAGATTAGTGAAAAATGAAACAGGAGATAATTATGTATATACAATTGACCTTTATATTAGAAACGATTCTATTATTTATGAAGGATATAATCTTCCTTTTGTTTATGATGAGTTTCTTAAATTGGATAGCTTATTGCTGGATTGTAACCCAACCAATGTGGTAGGAGATTTCACCCCGGAAGATAAATATATGAATAGAACTTATTTCTTTGACAAATTCTATGTTAAAGTAAACAAGGCAGGAGTATATTCTATAATGTTCTTTTCTGATAATTTTTGATATGCTATCTAATATAGATTCAAACCAGAGGCTTAGACTTAATATTTCTTCTTGATAACAAAATGAAGCATAACTTTATAAACCCTGATTTCTTGAACTTTTTTAATTGAGTATAAAGGACATCCTTATTCTGAACTATTCTTTGTAGATAAGGGTGGTGGAAAGGATTATGCTATTTGGGGTTCTATCTTTTGGAGTAGATTAATCAATGATAGCAAGTGATTTTATAATTAAAAAAAGTGATAAAACTTTCTTTAAAATAATTTTATGATTGCTTGATGTAGGTTGCCGTTAAAGTCTGATTGTCTTAATGACATTGTTCGTTTCTTGTTATAGGAAAAGAGGTAGAACATAAAAATTTTGCAGGATAAATGATTTATAAGATTTGTCGTATTAGTAGTTAACTGCTATCGAACAAAGTGTTTACTGCTCTCTTGCTAAGTGTTAACTGCTACCACATTAAGTGTCTACTGCTACCATTGGCCCGGTGGACTGTTTAATACACCCGTATGTTTTAGCTGATGCAGGCGGCTGCGTGCGCTTACACATACGGCTGCATCAGCTTACGCAGCCGTATGTGTTTTGAAAGTATATTGCAACTTATCAAAGATTGATGTTGATGATATTTTTATTACTACTTTAATGAATGAATTATAGTAGTACCTTCTGTGGCTTGTGGTAAATACCGATATGGGTATCCTCATGTCCCTCTTTAGGGATATAAAGTGGCTCTTTAGCTTGCTAAAGTCCCTCTTTAGAGTCGGGGAAAATCTGGTATCTTAAATCAAATGCATTGTTGCTTTTGATTGACAATGTTGTTGCACTTTTTTTGAAGATTCTTTGTTTCACTTGTTTCTTCTCCCTTGAAAAATTCTTTTTCGGCAGTGAAGTTTCACAGTTTCACAAAGCTTGGTGTAGTATTGATTTTGAGATGATTATGGTGAAACTATACTTTGGAGACTTGTTTCACGGGTAGTTTCGATCTTTTGTTTCGCTTTACTTCTTTGCCTCTTTAGTGTATTGTAAGTAATTGTTGTACAATATAATATGGTGAAACTTCACTTAAAGGCATTTACTTCAGCCTGTGAAAGTAGCATGTTTCTGTCAGGTGGTAGGTGTGAAAGATATTTTTGCTTTGTAACAAGGGGAGTTGTAAAAAATAAGCGGTGACAAGAACCCTGCACATTGGTGCATTGTTTTCTTGTCGCCGCTATTTTTTCCTTTTATCGGGTATGGAAGCTATTCATACGCATTGTTGTTTCCCGGTTAGTCAGCCATTTGTTTCAGGCGTTTGAAGTGTCTGATGACTTCCAGGTAGTCATGGTCGGTGCAGGCATTGAACTTGTTCCAAATGTCGCCCATAACCACAGCACCTCCAAATCCGTAGTCTTTTATTTCGAGTATATTGTCGGGAGTAATACCTCCTAATGCCATGACTTTGCTGTCAATAAGCCGTTCCTTGCCTGCCTTGCGTAGCTCCTCGGCTGTGAATCCTGCAGAAATGCCCTGCTTGGTGATGCAATCGTAGACGGGGCTTAGGAATACATAGTCGTAGAAGTGCTTCTTGTTTTGCAGCTCATTCAGCGAGTGACAAGTGCAACTGACGTTGCCCGAGTAGTCATGTGGCTCGTTTGGATTGCGGGCATTCAAGTGTATCCCCATCAGTTGAAATTCTTCCTGTAGATAGAAGTGCTCATGCGTTACGATTCGTTTATGATAGATGGACGGTATCAGCGTCAGCAACCGTTCAGAGTACATGGCTGGTGTTTCCGGCTTTCTGAGGTGCAGGATGTCCAATCCCTCTTCAAATAGGGCTGTAATTATCTGGTCTTCTTCTACAAAGAATGTCGGTGCGGTAACTACAATGAGCTTCATCTCTCCTTTGATTTTATAATTTTAGCAAAGTTAATGAATACTTATTTCAGAAGCTAACGCAGGAACTTAAAAGATGTTACTTCCAACGTTGCTCTACCACTTCCCAGTCAATGATGTTCCAAAGCGCATTGAGGTGGTCGGCACGTCGGTTCTGGTAGTCCAGATAGTAAGCGTGTTCCCACACGTCGAAACAGAGTAGGGGAGTGAAGCCACTGCGTAGCGGATTTCCGGCATTGGACTCTTGGGTGATGTGCAGTTTGCCGTCTTTGTCGACTGACAACCATGCCCAGCCTGAACCAAACAGACCAGTGGCAGCGGTAGTGAATTCTTTACGGAAGTTCTCAAAGCTGCCGAAGTCGCGGTCGATGGCGGCAGCCAACTTGCCTTGCGGGATGTTGGCCTGAGGCTTCGGGGCGAATTGCAGAAAGTAGAGTGTATGATTGAGTACCTGTCCGGCATTATTGAAGATTCCGCCTGCCGGCGCGGTAGCTACGATGTCGGTCAGTTCTTTGGTTTCAAATTCTGTTCCGACTATCAGGTTGTTAAGGTTGTTGATGTAGGCTTGCAGGTGTTTGCCGTAGTGGAAGTCGATGGTCTGCCGACTGATGACAGGCTCCAGTGCCTCGTGGGCGTAAGGAAGCATAGGCATTTCGTGTTTCATAATGACATTGATATTAAGTTGTTATATATGTTATTCAACGTATATGCATCGGAAAAGTTCAAGCTTAACTGAACTTTTTTTTACCTTTGCAGAGATTTTTTCTTCCAGTCTTGTGCGCCCGGTGGTATGGGTGAGTGGCCGGAGGTGGAATTTTCTATTTCTTAGCAATTTAATCGTATGCCTGACTATATACAAGAACTGAACGAAGAGCAACGTGCTGCGGTGCTCTATAATGATGGGCCGTCGCTGGTGATAGCCGGTGCCGGGTCGGGAAAAACGCGGGTGCTGACTTATAAGATTGCCTACTTGCTGGAACATGATTATCAGCCGTGGAATATTCTGGCGCTGACGTTTACCAACAAGGCAGCGCGCGAGATGAAGGAGCGCATTGCCCGCCAGGTAGGTGGAGAGCGGGCCCGGTATTTGTGGATGGGTACATTCCATTCCATGTTCTTGCGCATTCTGCATGCCGAGGCCGATGTGATAGGGTTTACACCTCACTTTACCATCTACGATACGGCCGACAGTAAGAGCCTGATACGGTCTATTATTAAAGAAAAAGGGCTGGATGAGAAGGTGTACAAGCCCGGATATGTGCAGGCACGTATCTCCAATGCCAAGAATCACCTGGTGTCGCCTTCCGACTATGCCCGCAATAAGGAAGCCCGCGACGGTGACGAAGCGGCACAGATGCCACTTGTACATGATATTTATCGTTGTTATCGAGACCGCTGCCGACAGGCAGATGCCATGGATTTTGATGATTTATTGTTCTACACCTATGTGCTCTTCCGCGACCATCCCGATGTGCTGGCACGCTATCGCAACCAGTTCCGCTATATTTTGGTGGATGAATACCAGGATACCAACTTTGCGCAACATAGCATTGTGTTGCAACTGGGAGGCGAACATCGGCATGTGTGTGTAGTGGGCGATGATGCGCAGAGTATCTATTCATTTCGTGGTGCCGATATTGATAATATACTATATTTTACCAAGGTATATCCGGGTACTAAGGTCTTCAAGCTGGAACAGAACTATCGTTCTACGAAGACAATAGTTTCGGCGGCCAACAGTCTGATAGAGAAAAATAGTCGGCAAATCCGGAAAGAAGTATTTTCGGAAAAGGAAAAGGGAGAGCCTATAGGAGTGTTTCAAGCTTATAGCGATACGGAGGAAGGCGACATTGTGGTGAATAAAATAGCAGAGCTGCGTCGTAAGGAGCATTGCGAATATGCAGATTTTGCAATCCTGTACAGAACCAATGCGCAAAGCCGTATCTTTGAAGAAGCGCTGCGTAAGCGTAGCATGCCTTATAGAATTTATGGCGGTCTTTCGTTTTATCAGCGAAAAGAGGTGAAAGATGTGCTGGCTTACTTCAGGTTGGTGGCTAATTGGAACGATGAGGAAGCCTTTAAACGCATTATTAACTATCCGGCACGTGGCATAGGCAATACGACTATTGGCAAGCTACAGGCTGCGGCTGCCGGTCATGGAGTCAGTTTGTGGCAGGTATTGTGTGAGCCGTTGTCTTTCGGGTTGGATTTCAATAAGGGAACAGTTGGCAAGTTGCAGGATTTTAGAGACCTTATTCTGGATTTTGTGGATTTTGCCAAAGAAAACGATGCATATCAGACAGGTGTGGAGATAGTTCGCAGGGCGGGTATCATGAACGATGTGTGTCAGGATAACTCGCCGGAGAATCTAAGTCGGAAAGAGAACGTGGAGGAACTGATAAACGGAATAAAGGACTTTTGTGAGTCGCGTTTGGAGGAAGGCAACAGGCATGTGGCATTGATAGACTTCCTTTCAGAAGTTTCGTTGCTTACCGACCAGGATTCGGATGATGGTGATGAAGGCGAAAAGATTACGTTGATGACGGTGCATTCGGCCAAGGGATTGGAGTTCAAGAATGTGTTTGTGGTGGGAATGGAGGAAAATCTGTTTCCCAGTGCTATGACAGTTGAATCTCCACGGGCGCTGGAAGAAGAACGCCGGTTGTTCTATGTAGCTATTACCCGTGCAGAGGAGCATTGCTTCCTGTCTTATGCACGTACGCGTATGCGCTATGGCAAGACTGAGTTTGGCAGTCCGAGTCGTTTTCTGAAGGATATTGATGTACGCTACTTGCGTCTGCCGGGTGCTTCCATGCTCGAAGCCGATGTTTCCAGTCGTGCCAGCATGTTTAGGCGTGGTAGCAGTCAGTATGGCGATAGGATGGAGGAGGCTTCATCGCGCAGTTTTGTGCGGCCTACAGTGATACAGCGGCCGGCTAACTTACGTCGTTTGTCACCGGGAGAATCTATGTCGGGCCGTACGTCGTCGGGCAATGCTTCTGGCACCATTGGGCTGCGGGCCGGACAATATATCCGGCATGAACGTTTTGGTCGGGGACAGGTTTTGCGTGTTGATGGTGAGGGGGAGAATGCAAAGGCTACGATTCGTTTTGAAAATGCAGGTGAGAAACAATTGTTGCTACGTTTTGCCCGTTTTACGATTGATGACTGAGAATATATAAATGGTAAGAATTTATTGTTTTGATTATAGATTATGATAGACTTTACTCAATTTCCTTCGCCATGTTATATCATGGACGAATCATTGTTGCGTAAGAACTTATCGCTGATAAAGCGGGTGGCTGATGAGGCTGGTGTGGAAATAATTTTGGCCTTCAAGTCGTTTGCTTTGTGGCGTTCGTTTCCCATCTTTCGCGAGTATATCCATCATTCTACGGCCAGTTCGGTCTACGAAGCCCGTTTGGCATTGGAAGAGTTTGGTAGTAGAGCACATACTTACTCGCCGGCTTATACGGAAGCTGACTTTACGGAAATCATGCGTTGCAGCAGTCACATTACATTTAATTCCATGTCACAGTTTTCCCGTTTTTATCCGATGGTAAAGGATAGCGGCAAGGATATATCATGTGGCATACGTATTAATCCTGAATATTCAGAAGTGGGGACGGAGCTTTACAATCCGTGTGCACCGGGTACTCGTTTTGGTGTGATGGCAGAACAGTTGCCGGAACGCTTGCCGGAAGGCATAGAGGGATTTCATTGTCATTGCCATTGTGAGTCGTCCTCTTACGAACTGGAGCGTACATTGGTTCATATAGAGGAAAAATTCAGTAAATGGTTCTCTCAAATCAAGTGGCTGAATCTGGGTGGTGGTCATCTGATGACACGTAAAGACTATGATGTAGAACACCTCATCAGGCTGTTGCAGGGGCTTAAAACACGTTATCCGCATTTGCGCCTGATATTGGAACCGGGGTCTGCGTTTGCATGGCAGACAGGGGTGCTGACGTCTGCGGTGGTCGATATTGTGGAGAATCGCGGAATACAGACTGCTATTTTGAACGTTAGCTTTACTTGTCACATGCCCGATTGTCTGGAGATGCCTTATCAGCCGGCTGTTCGTGGAGCACGTATGGATGGTAGTGGTCCTTATGTATATCGGTTAGGCGGTAATTCCTGTTTAAGTGGTGACTATATGGGTGTATGGAGTTTCGATCATCCGTTGCAGGTGGGTGAGAGAATAGTGTTTGAAGACATGATTCACTATACAACCGTCAAGACCAATATGTTCAACGGTATTCATCATCCGGCCATTGGAATGTGGACGATTGATGGGCATGCACGTTTGTTCCGTGAATTTTCTTATGAAGATTATCGGGATAGAATGTGCTGATAATCAGTTGCGATTTGCAATTGTGTAGCAGAAAACTCAAATCTTTGTGCAAAAAAATGCGCATAATGTTTGGAGATTTACAGAAAATGCCTACCTTTGCATCCGCAATCGCGGAAATAGCTCAGTTGGTAGAGCACAACCTTGCCAAGGTTGGGGTCGCGAGT
>USEY01000022.1 GCA_900553815.1 uncultured Bacteroides sp. | reverse complement strand
TTTTTGACTTTGACAATATGTCACTTCTATAATGAAATTATTGTAAATATTATTTGGTTAATATTTTTATGGGACACTAGTGCGGCACGCCACGTCTCTACTAAGCGAGTGCACCTGGGGATAAGGCTTCGCCAGTATGTTTCACCACAACCCTCTCATTTCCAGCATATAATTGTGAAAATTCACCCGGATAACTTTTTCTTCTTCTGTCGCTGATATTTTTCTTCATTCACCGCACAAGAAAACCATCCGAAACGCTTGACAAAGGCCACCGGATTTTGTATATTTGCGAATACACGATAAAACACAAAATGAGTTGACGAGTTGACAAGTTAACGAATCAACAAGGAACAAAATATACTAACCACTAACCGCTGTAAATCATGAATCTCTTCCAACATTTCCTCCACCTACTCTCCGGCGCATCCAAGAAGCCTGCCGCGCCTGTTCGTAACGAGTACGAACCCAACAACTGCGAATACCTGTTATCTAACCTGCAACGCATCTGCGCCATGCTGCCCGACGGCGAGGCCAGTGTCATCATGGGCAGGAACAAGCTGGATATATGCCTGACATGGGACACAGCCATGCAGGCTAATGCTGATAATATAAAAAAGAAGAACAAGGAATTCCAGTTCTGGCTGAACGGCAAGAGTGAAGTCGTGGAATGGGCGGAAACGCATGAAGGAGAGGAAAAGACAGAATTAAAAGCAACTGAAAAAGAGAATGTTGCTGTGAAAGAATCGTCTAACCCCACCCGCCAGCAGCTGACCATGCGTCGCCTGCTCGCCTTCCTGCAACTGCACTATACCTTCCGCTACAACCGGCTGACTGACCGGGCGGAATGCGCCATACTCAATACGGAACAGCCGGATGAAGATGCCCATCAGCTGATCTACCGTCCTGTTGATGACCGTCTGCTGCATACTATCTCGCTGGCTGCCATGGAAGAAGGAGTGGACTGTTGGGATGTGGACATCAAACGATATATCGACTCGGAGCATGCGCCTGCTTACCATCCGTTTACCAACTACTTCAACCGCCTGCCCCGCTGGGACGGCAAGGACCGTGTAAAGGAACTGGCAAGACGCGTATCTGACAACGACCTGTGGGTGCGTTCCTTCCACCGCTGGATGCTGGCTGTTACGGCACAATGGATGAACAACAACGGACAGGAACAACGTGCCAACAGCGTCGCTCCCCTGCTGGTCAGCACCGTGCAGGGTATGGGTAAATCTACCTTCTGCCGCATGTTGCTGCCCAAGGAACTGCGACAATACTTTACTGAAAGCTTCGACCTGACCAACATCACTTCAGCCGAAAACAAGCTGGCATCGTACGGCCTTATCAATCTGGACGAATTCGATCGCCTGCCTGCCACCCGTATGCCGTTGCTGAAGAACCTGATGCAGATGGAGAGCCTGCACATCCGCCGTGCTTATAAACGCAGTACGGAGCCGTTGCCACGCATTGCTTCGTTTATCGGTACAGCCAACCGTCGTGACCTATTGGTAGATGCCTCGGGCAGCCGACGGTTTATCTGCATCGAAGTGGAAAAGCAGATTGACTGCACCACGCCCATCGACCATGCACAGCTGTATGCCCAGCTGAAGGAAGAATTGGACGGTGGTGAACGCTGTTGGTTCAACAAGCAGGAAGAGGCAGAAATACAGCAACATAACCGTGCTTTCTACCGTACCATCCCTGCCGAGGAAGTCCTGGAATCCTGTTTCCGCTTTACAGAGCCTGATGAACAAGGTGCACGGCTGATGTCGGCAGCCGACATTTATACCGTATTGAAGCAGAAGAATCGGGCAGCCATGGCGGGCTACTCGTGCATGGCCTTCAGCCGTCTGCTGGCACAGACGGGCAGAAGGGTACATACAAGATATGGGAACGGGTACTGGGTATCAGCGGTTATTCCATAATACACATCTACCTAAGGCCTGTTTCAATAACTCCGACCACCCTTTCATCAGCCAAACTCCATAAAAAACATATCTCTATTGACATTTTGATTTTTTTATATATATTTGAGCATCAATCAAAAAGCTGCATATGAAAAACAAGAACGCTACTATCCAAACAGCCTTGTGGTTTTGCTTCCTTCTACTACTGGGAGCTACAGCCTGCAACAATGATGAAGAGAGGATTCCTCCAATGAAAACGTCTGAACTGTATGACACCCATTTTTCTACTGAAGACAATAACCTGTCTATCCTGTGGAATGGGCAAGACACAACTGCTTATGTTAGCTTGGCTCAAGTAGACAAAGACAGTACCAAACTGCAACTAACCATATATGGCATGTCTCGAATGCTGGCTCCCCAACTCATATTGGATGTAGAACCCGGACCGAATGAATTAAATCTGGCAGGTAAATATACAACGCCCAACTATGAGATAAATGTGAAAGGGTATTACGCTAAAGAAAGCGGCATTTTACAGCTGAATGGAGAATGTCATGTGGTTCAAGAACAACTGCTGGAACAACCGTTTGTTTTTCTCATCAATCCCGAATATGTAACTATTGCTGCCGGATATTCCTATCCAATGGAATGGAAGGGGGAAACAATAGACGCAATGGACTTTGTGGATATAATGGTGGACAGCATATTCATCAGAGCGGCAGAGAATGTAACTGCCATGAAAATTCAATTCTATGACGATTGTACCTTTGACTGGTGGCTGCAACGAGCCGGAGAAGCAGAGTTCACATTGTGGATGAAAGCCCGCTATTGGTTATCGGAAAACACTAACCAAATATACCTCGATTTTAACAAAGAACAAGAGCAAATGTTCTATGAACAATGGATAGGATTTCCTACAACTGCCTTTTCGCCACCTATTAGCGCAGGTATACTGCCTATGACTTACTGGTGTTCTTCAGGGCAACTCAACTGGACCATATCCAATCCGCAGCGCAACCGAGCTGTAAGCATGTATACCAGGGCCAAGGAAAGTGAGGAAAAATGGTCGAAAGAAACGATAGACAATTTATGGAAACTTTACGACTGTCTGACTGATGTAGAAGACGATACAGACTGGATGTCTTGGTGTATCACCCACTTCTCAGTCAAGCCATAAAAGGTATTTATAAAAGAATCAGGCATCTCAGCAGTACAGCAAAAGCTATCATAAAAACATCAAACAGTGGATAACCGTCAACCTCATTACCAGGAGCGGATATCCACTGTTTCTTTTTCAAACAAGCATCATCACCCGTACCAAACAAAAGAAGGAAATGCCCGGTTTTCACTAAGCATTTCCTTCTCTTTTCTATATCATCCGAATAAACGGAATACTGCAAACGGCTTATTCAATGCAATGTTGCACAGGTTTCAGAATAAACGTAAATTCATAATCGCCATAAGGCAACTGGTACTCAGGACGTGTAATGCGTCCCCAGCTATCCTCGCAACCCAGACCAGCCTGTACTTTGTCTATGCAAAGATTGGTCAGGTCGGCTTCCTCCACTTCGGGTGAGTGCCACTGGCGCTTGCTCCAACCTTCGTCGAGCGACTCAATGGTGTAGTGCAAGGCTGAAGCCGAGAACGGTGCTTCGGCCACTACCTGCACACCACTGCCTGCCCGATTGAGAACACGCCACCAACGGATGTCGGTCTTGGTTCCATTTTCCTGCGGACGGATATAAGGATAGAACTGCTGGCTGACCGACTGACGATAGCGACCCAGGAAAGCTGCAGAATGGCGGTCGGCATAATTCTCTACCGGACCACGACCGTAGTATTCCACCGTGTCATACGCACGAAGCAAAGGCAGCTGCATACCGAAGCGGAAGAGATTGGACACCTTGGCCGACTTGTCGGCTACCATCTTCTGGTTGACCATCATCGTACCGCCAAAGCCCACCGTATAGGTCAGATAGAGCTTGGCCGAAACACCCGGCATATCATAAGCGGCTTTCACCACTACCGAGGTGCCTTCCACCTGCTGTTCCAGCGAGGTCAGTTTCATTTCAGGATTCTTCCATGCCACATACTTGCGTTGCAGGTTGGCGCCGAAATCATTGTCGGTCGGTGCGCGCCAGAAGTTGGGAGTCAGGGCAGCCCCTTCTTTCATCATATTGCGGCCATTAATCTCATAGCGCGTCAGGAAACCGCTCTCACGATTGAACTCAAAACGGAAAGTCTCGCCTTCTACAATAAGATAGTTCTTATCATTATCCTGTACCACCGGTGCCTGTGGAGCCACATTGACAGGAGCCTGGTCGGCAACCTCCATCTTCGGAGCCTTGTAGGGAACAAGAGTGAGCTGGTTGCGAGCTACTACATGGCCGGCAGGCAGCAGCCCTTCGGCATTCTTAAGGCGATAGCGAACATTGAGAAGCCACTCGGCAGTCAGAGAAACCTGACCACAATGAAGCTGAACGCGAACAGACTGCTGAGGAGCGACAGGCAAATCATCTATCCGACCGCTGCGAACCGGCAAACCATCTTTTAATAACTCCCATTCAAGATAGTAAGCCGATAGATCGCGGAAGAAGTTCTCATTATGGATAGTGATTATATCAGAATAATTATTACTTGTCCAGATATTCTGATAGTAGAAGCCCACCTCTTCCATGTGGGGATTAGGGCGACGGTCGGGGCTGATAAGACCGTTATCGCAGAAGTTGATGTCGCTGGCATCGAAACGGTTGAAGTCACCACCATAAGCATAAATCATGGCGCCGTTCTTGCCTTCCCAACGTACTGACTGGTCAACGAAATCCCAGATGAAGCCACCCTGATACTTGGGATACTTACGGATGAGTTCCCAATATTCCTTGAAGCCTCCTTCCGAATTGCCCATGGCGTGAGCATACTCACACTGGATAAGCGGTTTGCTCGAAGCAGGGTCTTCAGCATACTTCTTGCAATCATCATAACCATAGTACATAGGGCAATAAATATCCGTCTTTCCATCCTTCTCAGCACGCTCATACTGCACGGGACGACTGGAATCTTCTGCCTTTACCCAGTCGTAAGCAGCTTCAAAGTTAGGACCATAACCGGCTTCGTTGCCAAGCGACCAGAAGATGATGCTGGGATGGTTGAAACCGCGCTGAATGTTGCGCTGATTGCGTTCAAGGTGAGCCTTGCGATAACTGTCGACCCGTGCCAAGGTTTCTTCTTCATATCCCATTCCGTGAGACTCAATATTGGCCTCGGCCACAACATAGATACCATAACGGTCGCACAAGTCGTACCAATAGTTGTCATCGGGATAGTGGCAAGTACGCACGGCATTGATGTTGTACATCTTCATCAAACGGATGTCCTGAAGCATACGCTCGCGCGACACTACATAACCACCATCGGGGTCCATTTCATGACGATTGGCACCTTTGAACAGAACGGGCTGTCCGTTGACCAGCACCTGTGCATTCTTCAGTTCAATTTTTCTGAAACCGACATTCACCGGAATTACTTCGAGTGCACGGGCACCGTCCTTCAGCGTAGCACGCAAGGTGTAAAGATAAGGAGTCTCGGCCGTCCACTTGTTAGGATTCTCTACATTGAATACAGTCTGTACCTTACCGGTAGCCTTGACTGTCTGCGAAGCCACCTGCTTGCCGGCAGCATCGAGCAGTTCCAGTTCCACATTGCCACCACCCTTGGTAGTCAGGTTCACCGTCAGAGTACCGTTCTTGTAGTTGCTGTCCAGATCAGGCGTTACACGGATATCGGCAATCTGTTTCTTGCCACGTGCATACAGGTAGCAATCGCGACCCACACCGCTATAGCGGAAGAAGTCCTGGTCTTCCAAATAAGTACCGTCGCACCAGCGGAACACCTGGAAGGCGATAAGGTTCTTCTGACCGGGCTTCAGGTAAGAAGTCAGGTTGAATTCTGCCTCCAGCTTGCTGTCTTCGCTATAGCCCACATACTTGCCGTTGACCCACAGATACATGTTGGACGTCACCGAACCAAAGTGAGCTATGATTTCCTTGCCTGCCCAATCGGCCGGCACCACCACCTCGCGTCTGTAAGAGCCAACGTGATTGTTCACCACCGGCACGTATGGCGGATTGTTTTTATACTGGTTACGCCACGCGTAGCCTATATTGACGTAAATCGGGTCGCCATAGCCGTTCAGTTCCCATACTCCGGGCACCGGCATCTTGTCCCAGCCGCCATCGTTGTAGTCCATCTTCCAGAAGCCGGTAGGACGCTGGTCGGCATTCTGCACCCAGAAAAATTTCCAGGTACCGTTCAGTGTCATGTAGTTTTCCGATTGCTCTTTCACCCCTCGCTGGGCAGCCTCCAGGCTTTCATAGGCAAAGTAATGGGTGTGCATAGGAGCGCGGTTGACGGCGTTCACCTCCGGGTCACGCCATTCGTTGAAGGACTGGGCAGAAGCATTAACCGCCAAAGCTGTCAGCAGTCCCATAAACAAGTGTTTTCTCATACGCAATAAATTTATCTATTAATTGAATTTGATTCAAATCTCAGTACCGGGTTACTTACCCTTGGCTGTAAGCGGCAAACGATAGACGCCGAAGTAACGGGCGGGTAACTGAATACGCAGCGACTGTCCGTCAGCAGGTTGTACCTGAGTGACTTGCGGCCTCAGGTTTTCAGTTTCCAGGGTGTTTTTCTGCTTGAGATCGTCGCTCTGCATATAGATACAAATACCCTGGGCCAACTGTTTCTTCTTCAGTCCCTGGAAGTTTATCTGCACATCGGCTGCCTTGCTACCCGTATTGACAAGCTTCAGAATCACCTCACCGGTTCGGCTGTCGGTAGCTGCCGTAGCATACAGACTGTCCTGCCCAGCCACAGGCTTACCATCCATCCTGAGGTTCAGGACATCCGTGCCGGCATTCATGCCATAGAGCTGTTGCACGTAGTAAGTAGGAGTACGCATCATACGCAGATTGTCAAACCAAATCATGTCGGGATTCCACTGCCAGGCGTCCACATGCGCAAACAAAGGAGCATAAGTAGCCAGATGTACCACGTCAGCATTGCGTTCCAAGCCGGTCATGAAAGCAGCTTCAGACAAGGCTGCCAGCCAGTTGTTATCCTTGTCAGTCGAATAATCATGCGCCGCATACTCACCTGCAAACACCTTGGGACCTTTGCGGTCGTAAGTGTCATAGCGGGCTGCATTCTTCTGGAACCATTCCGGTGCCATGTAGTAATGTTCATCCACCAGGTCCACACCGATGCGTTTCATCTCGGGCCACAAGTAGTCAAACTTGTCACCGTCGGCATTGGGGCCCGAAGAACCTATAATCTTGATATCGGGATACTTTTCACGAATGGCCTTCACAAAGACTTCCAGACGCTCTACATAAACCTTGTCCCACTGCTCATTGCCCACACCTATCATCTTCAGGTTGAAAGGTTCGGGATGTCCCATATCTGCACGGACTTTTCCCCAGGTAGAGATAGCAGGTCCATTGGCAAACTCTATCAGGTCGAGCGCATCCTGCACATAAGGTTGCAACTCGTCCAAAGGCACTACTTCGTTGCTTTCATATTGACAGGACAGGCCGCAGCAGACCACCGGCAGGGGTTCGGCACCTATGTCCTCGCACAGCTGAAAATATTCAAAGAAACCCAGCCCCAGACTTTGGAAATAGTCGGGGAATGCCTTGTGAGTAAAGGTATAGTTCCAACGATTTTCGTTCAACGGACGATTTTCTACCGGCCCTACCGAATTCTTCCACTGATAGCGGGTAGCCAACGTATTTCCTTCTATGATACAGCCACCGGGAAAACGGAATACACCCGGATTCAAGTCATAGAGAGCCTGCACCAAGTCGGCACGCAGGCCGTTTTCGCGCTGCTTCCAAGTATTGACGGGGAAGAGCGAAATGTGGTCCATATCTACCTCACCCTCAGTGAGCAATACTACACGCAAGCGAGAATGGGCATCTGTGAAAGGCGACTTCAAGACGGCAGTCAGCTTGGTCCATTCCGAACCAGACACTTCCAGTTCCTTGCGCAAGGGATTCTTGCCGTCAGAGTCAACAAGCTCCACAGACAACTTCATCGGTTTGGCAGCACTCGTACGAACGTAAGCAGAAAAGCGATAAGATTCACCAGCCTTCAGTCCGATGCCGCGGTAACCTTCATTATCAATGCCGGCACGCAGGCGACGACCGTCGTTGACAATACGCACATAGTGTGGATTGCGTTCGAAACACGGATTTTCATCCTTCACCGTGACATTGCCAAACGGTACCCAACCGACAAAAGGTTGCGGAAATTCAAAAGACCGGTTCTTTACCAGCTCGGCATACAATCCTCCATCGGCACCAAAATTAATATCTTCAAAGAAAACCCCGTACATGGTAGGCTGAATAGCTGCCACAGGGTTGGAAACGTCGACCGTCATCACCTGCTGTGCCTGTCCACTGGTTACTCCCAGCAGGGCCGACGAAAATAATAGAGAAGTAATAAGTTGTTTCATAGGTATTCGATTCTAATAAACGCACATCTAAAAAAAATCCTGCACGACACCGTCTTCAGAATCAGTCGCACAGGAATTATCCTCCCTTATATCAGGGAACAAGCAAGATGGGCAATATTGATACAGGTTGTTGCCATTCAAGCATCCTTTTTAAAAGCCCGGAGTACCATGCTGAATGAGATTCATGAACTCCTCACGTGTCTTGGCCTGGTTGAAAGCACCTGTAAAGTCGGAAGTCGTGGTTATGGCATTCTGTTTCTCTACACCGCGCATCTGCATGCACATGTGTTTGGCCTCTACCACTACCATCACGCCCAGAGGGTTCAGCGTTTCCTGTATGCACTCCTTTATCTGCAACGTCATGCGCTCCTGTACCTGCAAACGATGCGAAAAAATGTCGACCACACGGGCAATCTTGCTCAACCCCGTTATGTATCCGTTAGGAATGTAAGCCACGTGAGCCTTGCCATAGAACGGCAGCATGTGATGCTCACAAAGCGAGAAGAAATCAATGTCTTTCACAATCACCATCTGGCTGTATTCTTCCTTGAACTTGGCCGAGCGGAGTACTTCGTGCGGGTCCATACGGTAGCCTTGCGTCAGCGTAAGCATGGCTTTTGCCACCCGTTCGGGAGTTTTCAACAGTCCTTCGCGATTTACATCCTCACCCAGCAGCGTTATGATACGTCCATAATGTGTTTTCAATTCATCCAATGCAGGAGAATTTATTTCTTCTTTTCCCAACATGATTCTGATTTCCTATTAATGTTTAAATGATTCGTTTCTCACCTTTCCTTCTTCGCTTCCTTCAGCAAAAAAGGGTATGAAAAACTACACGACCCAATCTGACTGATTACAGCGGAATATTGATATTATCACGTACTATCAGCACTTCCTTGAAGACTCCCGTAGCACGCAGCTTGCGCATCATGGCATCAGCTTCTTCTATGCTGCGATAGTCGCCTACCCGGCACAGCCAACGGGGCGGATTGAAGAAAGTATAGATGGTCAGTTCCGGAAAATACTCCTTCACACGCGAAGCCACATTGTGTGCTTCGTTCTTGGCCTGGCGGGTATTGTTGCCCGCATAAAGTTGCACTCTGTAACCAGAGCTCTTTATGAACTTTTCTTCCGTAGCAGAAGACTCAGACTTGGAACCTATCAGGTCAGCTATACGCGCGTCCTGATGGATACTGACTTTTCCCTGACCGGGAACATTGCGCTCCAGGCTCTCCACAATGTTGGTTTGAGCATTTACAAGAGCGAAAGAGGCTATACATAGAACAAAAAGCAGACTGAGTCGTTTCTTCATAATCCGTGTGATAAGTCTAAATCCTGTAATTCAATCTATTTATTAACCAGCAACAAAACCGATGTATGGACCAGAAAGCCACCATTAACGCAGTCGGCCCCGGCAAACGCCTGTCGTTGTGTTTTGTTGCAAAGGAAGAAAGGGCTGTCGGAGCGCATGGAAAATATCCACACTGGCAACCCTTTCTTCTTTTATTGCTATGACCGCTATCTGATTAATTGAAAGCGTCAATGATACCCTTGAAATCGGCAGCCTTCAGAGCAGCACCACCAATCAAGCCACCATCAACATCGGGATTGGCGAACAATTCCTTTGCATTAGAAGGCTTGCAGCTACCACCGTAAAGGATAGAGCAGTTGTCAGCAACTTCTGCACCATACTTGGCAGCAACAGTAGAACGGATAAATGCGTGGATTTCCTGTGCCTGCTCGGGAGTAGCAGTCTTGCCTGTACCGATAGCCCAAACGGGTTCGTAAGCCAGGATAATCTTAGAAAAGTCTTCAGCAGACAGAGAGAAGACAGAAGCCAGCTGAGCTGCAACTACTTCGTTCTGCTTGTTAGCCTCACGCTCTTCCAATACTTCACCGATGCAGAAGATAGGAGTCAAGCCGTTAGCCAAAGCCAGTTTAACTTTCTCTTCCAGGATTTCTACTGTTTCATGATAGTATGCACGACGCTCTGAGTGACCCAGGATAACATACTTTGCACCAGTAGAAGCTACCATAGCGGCAGATACTTCACCAGTGTAAGCACCTGATTCCTTGTCAGCGCAGTTCTCAGCACCAACACCAATTTTGGCAGCGTCAACCAGCGGAGTAACAGATGCCAGGTGAATGAACGGAGTGCAGATGATTACATCGCAATTAGGCTTTTCGTTAGCCAGCATTTCGTTCAACTCTTTTGCCAAAGCAATACCCTCTTGAAGGGTCTTGTTCATTTTCCAGTTTCCTGCAACAATGTTCTTTCTCATTTTGTTTTAAATTTTAAAAGGGTTAAAATATAATGTTCATTCTAAATTCTTATTTTCAGTCTGCGGAGCATCAGTCGGCTGAGCAGTCTGCTCTGCCTGCGAAGCTTTCGAGGCAGCCAGCTTGCGTGCCGCACGCTTCCGTTCGCGCCGTCTGACAATCAGTATATCTACGCCAATCACCAGCAACAACGGTACAAGGAACCACAACATCACATAGCCCATAATCTCCCAGCGATTAACAGGCTTCTGCATGCCAAGCGGCAAGTCTTCCAGCCTGCCCGACAGAACATATTCATCGGGCAGATTGCCGTCACTCCATTTGTTCAGGATAGTGCCATCCTTAATCAGCAACAATCCCGGATTAGAGCGGATAATGGTTTTCAGCGTAATATCATCCATCTGGCAGAAAGGATATTCGGCACCGGTCATGTCACGCCACAACTCCACAGATTCCTCCGACGAAGCCGTCAAGGCCACAAAGCCGTAACCGTTCTCCACGCTATAATCATAGATTTCGTTTATCAAGTCAATATAGCCATCATCGGCCTGTTCTATCTGATGGGCAACCAACAGGAAAGTATATCCCTTGTCCGACAAGATACTGTCAGTAATGTCTTCGCCCGTTTCTAGCCGCTGCATGCAGAAATCGTGGATAGGCGGTTCATATCCTTTCTGCTTCAGCACCGTATGGGTCTCTATGAAAGTCCAGGTACTGTCCGGATAATTGTCGAGCGTGATCTCTTTGCGCACGCCGTCTTTTTCAAGCACAAACCGACTCTCGTAGACACTGGGTTGTGCACCGGGAGGCACTTCCATGCCTTCGCGGATGTTAACACCAATCTTATAGGGACGGAAATCAAATATCGGCAAATTGTTCAGACAATAGAACGACAGGGAAAAGATGAACAAGAACGTATAGAGCGACATGGTCCACTCCATCTTGAGCGAGACAAAACGAACTATAAGCCTGCGCCACCTGGACACAACTACAGCTGCCGCCAGCAACACAATGTTCTTGCCAAACGTTTCCCAATTGGTCAACACCAGTGCATCACCAAAACAGCCGCAATCGGAAACAGGATTGGCCAACGCCAAATAAAACGTCAGCGGCGTCATGAAACACATGAGCAACAAGGCCAGGAAAGTGGAGAACTTGGTACGGATACCTATGCATAAAAACATACCCACACTAAACTCCAGCGCAGCCAGAACAATGCCGCCCAACATCAGCAAACCATCGGGGAACCAGGATATCAGACCAAAGGCTGTCAAATAATCCTGCAACTTATAGAAGGAGCCATAAGGGTCGATTGCCTTCACGAAACCAGAGAAGACAAATACGGCACCCAGCAGGAAACGACATGCATTTACACCGTACTTTTGTACAATATGTTTTTTCTTAGTCTCCAAACTCCAGCTTAATCAAACCAAACACGGCATAATTTATCATATCCATATAGTTGGCATCCACACCTTCCGATACCAATGTTTCTCCCGACAGGCTTTCTATCTGCTTGGTGCGATAGAGTTTCATCAATATCAGGTCGGTATAAGAGCTGATGCGCATGCTGCGCCAAGCCTCGTCATAGTCGTGATTTTTGGCAAGCATCAGTTCCATGGCGGCTTTGGCATGTTTGTCATACAGCTCAAGCGCCTTTTTATTGTCTATATCCGCCGACTCAGCATAACCGAGTTCCAGCTGAATCAGTGCAATGATGCCGTAATTCACAATACCGATAAATTCCGAACGAATACCCTCGTCTACCAAGGCCACTCCCTTGGTTTCAATACTTCTGATGCGGTTAGCTTTGATAAATATCTGGTCGGTCACGGAAGACGGACGAAGGATGCGCCATGCCGAACCATAATCATGAAGTTTCTTGGAAAACAAATCACGGCAAATGCCAATGACATGTTCAAATTGCTGTTTGGTATCTTTCATTTCCTACACAAATAGACCGCAAAGTTATAAATAATTAAAAGAAAAAGAAAAGAGGGTACTCTAAATTATATTAAAGTACCCTCTGCGATATAAAGATTGTTTACGTTTTTTGTTTACGAGCAACGAAGCACCTGTCCCGGACGGAGGATTGTGCGGCGGGTTATACGGTTCAACTTACAGAGATTGTCAATCGACACGCCCTGACGAGCTGCAATCTTGGAAAGCGTATCGCCACGTTTCACCTTGTAGAACACACCTTCGCCCGAAGCCATCTTGCTGGCTTTGTTCGAAGAGCCCTTGGCACGGGTGAAAGTATAAGAGTCAGCCACGATATCCTGCTTTGCAAAATCGAACATCAGCGCCGGATTCAAAGGAATACCCAGAAAACGGGTTTCAAAATGCAGATGCGAACCGGTAGAACGTCCGGTGTTTCCACCCAAACCTATCACCTCACCAGCCTTAACCAATTGGTTTTCCTTTACCAGTTGTTTCGACAAGTGACCGTAAACGGTTTCCAAACCATTGTCATGACGAATCACCAGGTATTTACCATATCCGCGACGGCCCTGGTTTTTCACCACGCGAACTTTACCGTCGAATGCCGCACGAATTGTATCGCCTACGTAGACTTTAATATCGAGTCCGTAGTGCATACGACGACGACGAGGACGATAGCCGAACACGTCCGTAATGCGTGTATTGTTGGTAGGCATACAGAAGCCAGTCAAATCGAAAGTATAGCTTTCGGGAACCACAGCATCCTTGTAGGCCTGTACGTAATCGTTATTCCAGTTGGGATATATATCTATGCCGGGAAACAAAGCCTGCTCTGCACGAATCTGCTTTTGCAACGCCAGCGAGTCTACGCTCTTCAGTTTTCTGTCGATGGGAGCTTGACGGGCAATCAGGTCTTGTGAGAAAGAATTCAAACTGACCATAGCCGCAGCAGCCACCAATACCGTTCTAATACAATTAAAATTCATTCGTTTCGTCTTTCATTTTGATATCCGTGGCAAGCATTTACGGCACATCAGCAACCTCCTGTTCTACGCGAATATCCGATTTTTTTTAAAATTGTCCCAAAGTTACTATTTCTATCCGACAATCGGAACCCGCTATTAACTTTTTTTATTGCGACATGCTAAACTCCATTAGCACAAAGTAGCATAACTAATTAATAAACAAATAGATATATCCATATATGTTTTACAACATAAGGCTCAAAATAAAGCACTTTTTAAACTCTAGTCCGAGAGCAGTTAACAAAGTTGTTAATATGCTTGAATTTTCCAATAAGAATTGACATACTGACAATTAATTCAGCAAAAGTCCAGCGTGAATGATAGTAGTCTACTCCTATCGCATTAGCAGTCAACACCTTTCCCGTCAGCAGTTAACTGCCCGGTCGATAGAAGTTAACCGTTATCCCGATGGGAGTTAACTACTAACAAATAAAAGACAAAGGACGTCACACAACAGGTCAACTGATGGCAGCCCAATTGACATTGGTCTTACGCAAGGCCTTCAGTTGTTTCCATAGTACCTCGTTTTCGGGCAATTCACCTTTTGGGTCCTCATCCACCACTTTCTGGGCTACCTCACGCACATATTGCAGCAACTGGCCGTCGCGCACGATGTCGGCTATTTTCAAATCAAAGGCTACACCGCTCTGCTGCGTACCTTCCAAGTCGCCGGGACCACGCAGCTTGAGGTCTGCCTCGGCAATTTCAAAGCCATCGTTCGTGCGCACCATGATTTCAATGCGCTTGCGCGTATCTTCGGCCAGTTTATAGCCCGTCACCAGTATGCAATAAGACTGCTCGGCACCACGCCCCACACGTCCACGCAGCTGATGGAGCTGCGAAAGGCCAAAGCGGTCGGCATTTTCAATTATCATGACCGAAGCATTCGGCACATTCACACCGACTTCAATCACGGTGGTAGCCACCATTATCTGGGCTTCGCCCGTAACGAAAAGCTGCATCTGCGCATCCTTCTCGGCCGGTTTCATCTTGCCGTGCACCTTACACACCATGCAGTCGGGGAAAGCGTCGCATACATGACTGTAGCCTTCCTCCAGGTTCTTCAAGTCTATTTTCTCACTCTCCTTAATCAGCGGATAGACTATGTACACCTGATGTCCTTCGGCTATCTGCTTGCGCACCGATTCATAGAGGCTGGCGCGACGGCTGTCAAACTGGTGAATAGTAACAATGGGTTTGCGACCGGGAGGCAGTTCGTCAATGACCGACACATCAAGGTCGCCATAGAGCGTCATGGCCAAAGTACGCGGTATGGGAGTGGCCGTCATCACCAGCACATGCGGAGGCTGAGAGCTTTTGGTCCAAAGGCGTGCCCGCTGAGCCACGCCAAAACGGTGCTGTTCGTCAATCACCACCAAACCCAACGAAGCAAAGTTCACCGTATCCTCTATGACCGCGTGCGTACCTATCAGTATCTTGACATCGCCACTGAGCAGGCCACTGAGGATTGCCTCGCGACGTTTGCCCTTGATAGAGCCGGTAAGCAGCTCCACACGCACATCCATCCCGGCCAACAGCTCGGTTATGGTGGCATAGTGCTGCCCGGCCAATATTTCGGTAGGCGCCATCATGCAGGCCTGAAAGCCATTGTCCAGCGCCATCAGCATGGTCATCAGTGCCACCAGCGTCTTGCCGCTGCCCACATCTCCCTGTAGCAGGCGGTTCATCTGACGTCCCGAACCCAGGTCACGACGAATTTCCTTCAACACGCGCTTCTGGGCATTGGTCAGCTGAAAAGGCAAGTTCTGGCTATAGAAGGTATTAAATATTTCGCCCACACGGGAAAAGACGTAGCCCCGGTATTTCCGTTGCCGGTCATGTGCATAGCGCAGGATATTGAGCTGAATATAGAAAAGTTCTTCGAATTTGAGTCTGTACTGTGCCTTGCGCAGCAACTCCGCATTGCCGGGGAAATGTACATTGGCCAAAGCCTCGTGCAGCGGCATCAGATGATGGGCGGCAAGGATAGAAGCCGACAAGGTCTCGGGTATGGGACCGGTCAGCTGCTGCACGACGTTGACCATCAGCTTCTCTATGGCATGCGAACTGAGGAAGCTGCGCTTCATCTTTTCAGTTGTATTGTAGAAAGGCTGCAAGCCACCCGATGTAAACTTGGCTTCGGCCACAGCATCTATATCGGGATGGGCAATATTAATACGACCGTTGTACACCGTAGGCCGGCCAAAGACAATATATTCCACGTGCATCTTGTAGCGGCCTACAAGACCTTTGATGCCTTGAAACCAGATAAGGTCTACAATGCCTGTCCCGTCCGACAAGTGGGCAATGAGTCGCCGCTGCCGTCCTTCCCCGGCCGTTTCAAAGCCCAATATCTGTCCCCTGACCTGAACGTAGGGCATGTTGCCATCCAGTTCTCGGATGGTGTAGATGCGGCTTCTGTCCACATATTTGTAAGGGAAATAATAAAGCAGGTCTTGCCAGGTGTAGACACCCAGCTCCTTGTTGAGCACCGACGCCCGCTGCGGCCCCACACCGGGAAGGAACTTTATGTCGCGCGCAGCTAAATCGAACATGAGTTGAGAAGAGCCTCGGCTATGGCCAAGTCAAAGGGAGTAGTTATCTTTATGTTTTCACGATTGCCGGCTGTAAGGCAAACAGGCACTCCCAAAGATTCCACCACAGAGGCGTCGTCGGTAAAGCCTGTCTGATAAGGCTGCTCGTAAGCCCTCTTCAGCAGTTCGGCATCAAACACTTGGGGCGTCTGCACCAGTTTGTAGTCATCGCGGTTTACGGTCGTACTGCCATCCTTGTCCACCCGACGAACGGTCTCCACCACGTCGGTCACGGGCACTACAGCTTTCTGCTCTGCCGCCAGCGAATAACAGCGCGCTATCACCTCGGCCGATACAAAAGGACGCACTCCGTCGTGCACTCCCACCAGCGCCGGCGTCTGCACGAAGGCCAATCCGTTTTTCACCGAATGAAAGCGGGTCTCTCCGCCATCGGCCACCACATGGGGCAATAAAAAATGATACTCCCCGCACAGTTGCTTCCAGTATTCCTGCTGACTGTGAGGGAGTACCAATATCAACTGTATCTCTTTGTTGCAACGATGGAAAGCTTCCAGCGTACGCATCAGCACGGGTTTACCTCCTATAGGAAGGAATTGCTTGGGCACTTCACTCCCCATGCGCAATCCTTTGCCACCGGCAACAATCAGAGCATACAGATTCATTTCTTCAATTACTTTTCACAACACAAGGTATGTTTCAGTTCTTTCACTTTTTCTTTGCCAAGCAAGTGTTCTGCTACAGCCAGGGCGAAAGGAAAAGCAGCGGCCGGACCTTTACCTGTAATAAAGTTACCGTCTTTCTCTACCAATGCACCTGTATATTCCGCACCTTTCAAGAACTTGTCAAAGCCCGGATAGCAGGTAGCTTTCTTGCCCTGCAGCAGTCCCATATTACCCAGAACCATCGGAGCGGCACAAATGGCAGCAATCGTCTTTCCTTCAGCCACACATTTCTGAATCAGTTTCTTCAGGTCTTCGCAAGCGTCCAGAGTCGATGCTCCCGGCATACCACCCGGCAAAATCAAAGCTTCTACATCAAAGAAGTCGCAATTCACAATATTCTTGTCACAGAACACAGCAATATCATGGGAACCTCTCACGATTTCGTCAGAAGTAATACTAACCATCACTACATTCACTCCTGCACGTCTCAAAATATCCACAGAGGTCAATGCTTCCATCTCTTCAAAACCATCTGCTAAAAATACATACACAGTACCCATAATCAATTCTCCTTTTACTTTAAATTTATATTCAATAATAAGAATCTTCTTTACAGCTTCGTTCGTCTGACAGTTCCATCCGTCAAACAACCCATCAATAGCATTTTACCACTTTTTCCTCAGCAACCGGACTTGCGCTTTTGCAATCCTACTTGAGCTTGAAGTAATAAGTAATGGTGCCCGACTGGTTATTCAAACCGTCTATGGCATTGAATCGTGCCTTTTTGGCAGCTTCTTCGGCTGCACGACGAAGAGAAGCATTCACTGTATTGGTCTTCAAGTTTATGCTGGTAGCTATTACATAGCCCGCAGGATTTACCGTAATGTTAACTACCACCATACCTTCATCCTGCACGTTGTAGGCAGGACGCGGCAATCCCGAACCACTCAAAGAACGGCCTCCCAGATTAAAGGTTCCATATCCGCCGTTGCCCGTAGTAGCCCCGCTGGTATCGTTGCCCATAGGACTACCCTGCACACCTTTCCCCTGCGTAGAACCGCTTCCACTCATCTGCGCTCCGCGACCAAAAGCACCGGCCACTTGCTTCCGTGCTCTTTCTTCCGCTGCCTTGCGCTCACGTTCGGCTTTCTCGGCAGCCAGCCTACGTGCTTCTGCAGCTTTCTCAGCTTCAGTTTTCTCTGGCTTTGCGGGTTTCTTGGTTTCTTCCTTCTTTTTCTCGGGCACAGCCACCGTCTCTTCCTCCGTCTGGGTTATCATTTCCTGCTCCGACGGTTCGGGTGAAGCCGGTGCAGCCTCTTGCGGCAGCACATCAACCTCGGTCATTGTAGCTTTTCCTCCACCCAGAGCATCGGGAATTTCGCCCATCATGACAGGCATACCGCCCTCCTCTGGCTGTTCGGGCATCTTAAAAGCAACCAGAAGCAAAAAAGCAATGAAGGCTACATGCACCAGCAACGCCCCAGCCAAACCGATGTATTTTCCTTTTTTCTTCTGATCTACCATTGTTCTTTTTCTGTTTACAAGTTTATTCCTTGAGTACTGCTCTATAAATGCTGCCCAACGGGAAATTATCTTTTATCCAACCGAGCAATAGCCAAACGGCAGGCGAGCAAACTTTATGCCAAAGCCCGCCTGACGGCAACTGCAATCAGTCACCCTCGGGTGGCCGGGTAGCCAGCACCATCTTGAAATGGTTTTCATTGGCTATGTTGAGCACTTTCACTATCTCCCTGTAAGGCACAGACTCATCGGCATAAAGCGCCACATACATTTCCGGCTCTTTGGCCGCACATGCCTGCAGGAAAGGAGTCAATTCATCGATTGTGATAGTCTGTTCACGGTCATTGCCGAAAGCCGCATAATAATTCAGGTTCTTGTCAATGATGACCCGGGTCAGCGGCTTAGCCGACGTCTGCTGCTTGCCCTGCGGCAAAAGTACCTTGATGGCATTGGGCGACACGACCGTAGACGTTATCATAAAAAATATCAGCAACAGGAAAATAACGTCCGTCATGGACGCCATGCTGAAATTAGGCGATATTTTTGCTCTACGTTTTAACACGCTTAGTTATTGTTTTTGAGGATTAATTTTATTTGGCCGGTTCGTTCAGCAAGTCCATGAAAGCCATTGTCTTGGCCTCCATTTTATTGACCACTCCATCAACCAGTGTTACCAGATAGTTGTAGGCAAACATGGCAATAATGCCGACAATAAGTCCACCCACCGTTGTAATCATGGCCTCGTAAATACCTCCCGACAGCAAGGTGATGTCAATATTGTTTCCGGCATTGGCCATTTCAAAGAAGGCGCGTACCATACCTGTCACCGTACCCAGGAAGCCAATCATCGGTGCACCACCTGCTATGGTAGCCATGATGGTCAATCCTTTCTCCAGCTTGGCCACCTCTATGTTGCCCACGTTCTCAATGGCAGCCTGTACATCGTTCACCGGACGTCCCAGTCGGCTGACACCCTTTTCTATCATGCGCGCCGATGGCGTATTCACACTGCGACAGTAACTGATGGCAGCCTTTATCTCGCCACCCAAAATATAATCCTTTATCTTGTCCATGAACAGCGGGTCTTCTTTTCCAGCCTTTCGGATGACGTAGTTGCGCTCAAACAAGATATAGAAGCACAGGACCGAAAGCAGTCCCAGCACAATCATAATCCAGCCGCCCTTAACGGCCATACTCCACAAATTCATCTCTTCGGCTGCCCCTACCGGCGTCAGTACCGGATTGGCGCCTGAAATACTATCGGCCAAGGCAGGTGCCACCTGCGCCAGCCACAACAATCCTACACTCATCTTTTTTATTTAAGGCAGTTTTTATATTCCTGAATAGTACGTTGTAAACCCAGATAGAGCGCATCGCTAATCAGCGCATGCCCTATTGAGACCTCGTCCAGCCAGGGAATGTTTTTATAAAAGTAATTCAAATTCACAAGACTCAAGTCATGCCCGGCATTCAGGCCAAGTCCCAGACTACGTGCCACCTTTGCCGCTTCTATAAACGGAGCCACAGCAGCCTCTCTATTGGCAGTATATGCCGAAGCATAAGGTTCCGTATAAAGTTCCACGCGGTCAGCGCCAGCCTTTGCCGCATATTCTATCATGCCGGCATCAGCCCCAACAAACACAGAAGTACGAATACCTGCATTATTGAAAGCATCGAGCACTTCCGACAGGAACTCCAAATGTGTCTTCGTATCCCAACCACAGTTAGATGTCAGCTGCGACGGACTGTCGGGCACCAGTGTCACCTGATGTGGCTTCACTTTCAACACAAGGTCAATGAACTCAGGCGAAGGATAACCTTCTATATTAAATTCGGTATGCAACAACGGACGCAAGTTGTAGACATCGCTTTTGCGGATATGGCGCTCATCAGGACGGGGATGTACCGTAATACCGTCGGCACCAAAACTTTCGCAGTCCAAAGCTACTTTCACCACATCCGGCACATTGCCTCCACGGGCATTGCGCAGCGTCGCCACCTTGTTTATATTTACACTTAGTCTCGTCATAATCAAGTTTTATAGTTTGCGGGCAAAAGTACAAATAATAGCGATAAGTTGGCAGCATTCTGAGAAAAAAATACCATCTTTGCAAACCTAACAACTGAACAACAATGAAGTTTGCTATCTTTGGAAACGTATATCAAGCCAAAAAGTCATCTTCTGCCGAAGACCTTTTCAGACTGCTGAAGCAGCATGATGCCGAAATCTGTATCTGCCGGGAATTCTACTATTTTCTCACCGATGTCCTACACATTGATATTCCTGACGCTGAACTATTCGACGGTAGCAACTTTACCGCCGACATGGTAATAAGCATGGGTGGCGACGGCACTTTTCTGAAAGCAGCAAGCCGGGTCGGACGCAAGAACATTCCCATCCTGGGTATCAACACCGGCAGACTGGGCTTTCTGGCCGATATCTCTCCCGAGGAAATGGAAGAAACCTTCAACGAGATTCATGAAAACAGATACAAGGTAGAAGAAAGAAGCGTGCTGCAACTGAAATGCGACAACGAGAAGCTGCAACGCGACCCGTATGCACTCAACGAAATAGCCGTTCTGAAGCGCGACAGCTCATCCATGATAAGCATACACACCGCCATCAACGGTGCACCGCTCACCACCTACCAGGCCGACGGACTGGTCATCGCCACTCCCACGGGCTCTACGGCCTATTCGCTCAGTGTAGGAGGCCCCATCATTGTGCCCCACAGCAAGACCATAGCCATTACCCCCGTAGCCCCCCATAGCCTCAACGTACGTCCTATCGTTATCCGCGACGATTGGGAAATCACCCTCAACGTTGAAAGCCGCAACCATAATTTTCTCGTAGCCATCGATGGACGCAGCGAACCCTGTCAGGAAAATACCGAACTCACCATTTGCCGTGCCGACTATACCATCAAGGTAGTGAAACGCTTCAACCATATCTTTTTCGACACGTTGCGCAACAAAATGATGTGGGGAGCCGACGTCAGATAAATCCCTTCCTGACAGATGACCTGCCAGACATCCGTT
Organism: uncultured Bacteroides sp.; assembly: GCA_900553815.1. GTDB lineage: Bacteria > Bacteroidota > Bacteroidia > Bacteroidales > Bacteroidaceae > Bacteroides. Next base: position 23,664 of record USEY01000022.1, on the reverse strand, counting down.
TCTGAACCAGGTCCATGCAACAGGAAACCTTTCAGCTGCCCAAGAAGTTTTTGCTTTCCAAGCCTTTGACAGCCTTATACGGCAGCAGTTTCCTGCTCCTTTACCTTTCTCCATTTAGCCGGCGACTCGTCTTCCCTCTCCTTGAACAATCTGATAAAATGACTGGGTGACTGAAAGCCCGACATTTCGGAAATATTGGCGATTGTCAACTCCGGATTCTGGGCGAGCAACCGTTTCGAATAGTCCAGACGAAGCTCTGTAATCCAATCACGAAACGACATTTGATAGGCACTCTTGATGTAGCCCGACAGGTAAGTACGGTTCGTATGCAGTATCTCAGCAAGTTCCTTGATGGTCAGTCCCGGCTGTACAAAACCGTTTTCCTCTTTCCAGGCCATTATTTTCTCAGTAATATCCGTGTAATAAGAAGGCGCTATCAATTCTTCATCCACCTCCTCGTACAAGACCTCTTCCGAAGGCATATCCAGCTCAAACGCAGTCTCCACCTGTTCATAAAACAACAAATAATTCATATACGAACAATAAAGGTAGATATAGAAAGGAACGGACGAAAGAATCCAAATAAACACATACTCATCCGGCAAAAAAGTCAATAATCCACATCCTACACCAAAGAAAAGAGCCCAATACGTAAAGATAGACATCCACCGGATATACGCACCAATATCATCCGAATGCGAATCTTTAAACAGTTTGACGGCCCTATAATAAGCAAGGAGCAGCCTGCGGGCCAAAACGATTCCATAAATCACCAGCCACATTGCCATTGCAAACAGTCCCACTGTCTGCACAATCCCCTTAGGCAAAACAAACAAGACGACAGTGGCAAGCACTGAAAACAAGACCCACAAAAACAGGTGCACACTAAACCGCCGCCGCGTAATATAAAAGCGGTCGAGCAATGTAGTAAGTGCCGAACTGAAAAGCCAATAACACAGAAAATAGGTCAACAGGTTCATCAATATGGCAGCATTCACATTCAGAAATCTGATTTCAAAATAGAAATGTACAAAATAATTTGCCGCGAGTAGCAGCAAAGCCGTACCCATCAGCCGGCGTGATAAAAGGAAATTGGCAAAAATGGCTTTATGAGGTGTTCTGGCCAATAGCAAATAAAAACCGAAGAACAGCATCAGCGGCAACGCGACACAAAGCGAATAACTGTAAAGCAAATGATTCATAGTGTCTTCTCCTTCATTAAAACCGAGATAACAAGGTCAACCGTATAGAAATTTATAGCAAGTCTGCATAAAACCTTATAAACCAGCACACTTTCCCTATATTTTTCTAAATTTGCTCCTACAAAGTTATAAGTTTTATTTCTTTTTCTTCAAGATATATGCAATAAAAATATTCGCCAAGAACAACTATTTATCAACGAGTAGCAGTAACTTTATTGTAAGCATTACAGCCACATAAAAATAAAGAATTCAACCCACACGTTCCTTACAGCCAATTAAATCAAGTGTTTACAACAATTCGGCTTATACAACAAAAACTCCCCGTTTCGTGATTCACATCAGGAAACGGGGAGCTATTTTTCCCTAATAAAAATAAGTGGTTACGTAATTATGACTAACTAATTCATTTAAAATCTGATGCTGCAAAGATAGAGGTTGTCCTGCAAAGCGGCAATCGCCTGATGTGGGTATTTACCCATGCTCCGCTCACCATATATAGGTAGCGCCATCTGCCATTGGCAGCTGGCAAACAAAGCACAACAATCAACCGTTGGCATAGCTGTGCATGCCGCCCAACAGATAGTTGACACCAAAATACGTCATCAGCACCACCAGAAAAGCGGCTACCATATAGCCGTGGAAGATACACGGCCGACGAAACCACCCCAGACTTTGCGAATGGAAAGCCAGCCCATAGACCATGAAAGTAATCAGTGCCCATACCTCCTTGGGGTCCCACGCCCAATAGCGTCCCCACGACTGGTTGGCCCATACGGCTCCCAACACGATGCCTATACCCAGCAGGAACAGAGCCGGATAGAGTAGCAGCCGGCTAAGCAGCATCAGCATCTCACCCGACTCGCGACGACATAGAGCCAGCACGCCGCCCAGCATCATAAAGGCAAACAAGGCATAGGCCATCATGATGAGCGACACGTGCAGGCTGAGCAACGGCGAAGCCAACACCGGCATCAGGGGTGTGATGTGAGGATTCATTTCTCCCAGATAGGCCACCAGCAGCGTAAATCCCGACAACAGGAAACCAAACGCCACCATAAAAGGGAAACGCCTGCGCAGCAAACAGGCAATCAGCAGGATGGCCCACGCCAGAAACAGCATGGTCTCATAGCCATTGCTTAGCGGAATGCGCCCGCCGATGTACCAGCGCAACCCATAGCCCACCGTATGAAACAGGCAGGAGACAAGCAGCAAAACAGACAGCAAACGCTCAGCCAACGCCATCCAGTGAGAACCGACCCATGCCGCTCCTCCCCGATGCCTGCGGACACCGGCATAAAGCAACAGCGAAAAAGCAAGTACCCCCAAGGTCAGATTGACCATAAAAAGCAGCCTGCTGAAAGGAATACTGTTATAAAACAGCTCTGCCCTTACTTTACCATGCGACAAAGGAGCTATGCTGCCATCATCGGGCAAAAGACGAAACAATGTACCACCACGCAACATCAAGATAAGCCCCACCTTTTCGTCCACATCCAGTATGGCCTTGTCCAGCCTTGTTTTCTCACGGCCATTACCTGCTCCCCCGTCCCAAAGGCCCTGCAGTTTGTAGTGCTCGCCGTCAAACAGGTCCGCCAGCCTCGCATGGCCGTCTTTCAGGTTCAGCCGTTTTCTCAGTTCCTTGTCCTTCACCTGAATCAGGGGAACGAACTGCCACTCTTCCGGATGTCTCATCCAGCCCAGCACCACCTGCTCGGCCGTATATCCGCCCCATGCAGTACGCCCAGTCACTTTCTTCAGGAAGTCGAGCGCCAATGTATTGAAGGGCACCACACGGTCGTGGTATATCACTTGCGTCTGCTTCAGGCTGTCTGCATCGCTCAGAGGCACCGGCGTAATGCCTGCTGCCCGTGCCGGTTGCAACCATCCGCCCGGCAGAAACAACAGTACAAGCATCCCGCCCCGGCGCAACAACGGATGGCGCAACAGACGCCGAAACTCACCGCCTCGCCACACCAGCAATGCCAGCAACGACAATCCCAGCAACCAGTAGCCCGCATACGTCAGCCCAATGCCCCAAGGGTCGTAGCTGACGGACAGCACACTTCCCTTGCCGTCATCATCGTATGACGACTGATAGAAGCGATACCCCTCTACCGACAATATGCGGTTCATGGATATGCACACCCGACTCACATTCCCCTCCTGCTCCAACGTCACGTAGCTTCTGAAGTCAGCCGGTGCATCCGTACCCGAATAATACGCCACCCGGAAGCTATCCAGCCGCAAGGCAAAAGGCAGGTCCAGCCTGCGCATGTCCTCCCCGTCTACAAAGCTTCGGGCAGTTTCCCCCTCCTCCAGATGCAGATAGCCGCTCTTACCCTCCAAAAAGGTAAAAGCAGCCCCCAGCAAAATCACTAAAAAGGAAGCATGCAACAACAGCAACGGAACGCGTTTCCAAAGCCTGCGCCCCACTATGGCCACCAGCACCCCGGCACCAAACAGAGCCCACAGCGCACAGAACCACCACGTGTGATACACATGCTGCTCCACAAAGCCGGTCCCGCGAAGCTGTTCAACAACGGTAGCCACCGCCAACAGCACCACAAGACCGATATATACAGCTACGGTTATCCGTTTCATAGGCAGGGATATTCGCTGCATTGCTGCGGCAGCACAGCCATGCATTCCATCTCAACCAGCCATCCCGGCCGGCAAACCGGTGCCAGCACAAATACCTTGGGAATATCCGGGAAACGGGCATCGAACAACGCCTTCACCACCTGATAGTCGGCCATGTCGCGCAGGTAAACAATCATCTGCCCCACCTGCTCAAATCCGGCACCCGCCTCACGAAGCAACGCTTCCACATTCTCCCACATGCGCTCCGTCTGTCGCCGCACATTGCGCGGATGCACCACTTCGCCCTTGTTATTGATGCTGGCCGTGCCCGAGATTAGTATGTGCCGCCGGTCGCCGTAGTCAATGTACGTCCCCCGTTCAAAGCTGACCCCATATTCGTACGTAGGATTCAGATAAGCCGGTGCATACAGGTAGTGCACCTGTCCCGGCTTCAGTCCCTTCACCGCATACGTATCGAGCAGGACAGACACCTTGGGGTCAGCATGTCGCCCGGCAATGCCCGTACTGGCTATGTAGTGGGTGTGTTCGGTCAGGTTTTGGGTGGCAAACACTTCATTGCGCGCCTTCACCACACCGGCATAGTTCACGTCGATGTTCTGCACAAAGAACCACGTGCGCAGGCAGTTGTCTGCCAGCGTGCAACCTTGTTCCATAAGCTGCATCACGTAGTCGTTCAGCAACAGGCGCGCCTGATACTCAGAGTTCACGGCCCGGTTGAAAGCGCTGCCGCCCCAGTAGTGTGTATAAGCACCGTGCGTCAGGCTATAGAGTCCTCCCGGCTGCACCCTTGTCTGCACACCGGTCAGCAGATAAACCCACAAGGCCACCTTACTGCCGTCCAATGGCGGTTGCTCCACCACCGACAGCGCACAATCCAGCTGTTCCGTAGCTGTTGCCAGCACATAGTCGGCCTGATTGGCCGCATCGCTCAGAAAAAAACGCATGAAAGCCGCCACCGTTCCCTGCAGCACGCCTTCGCGCAGCTCGCGGTAAGCATCCATCAGCGCACCTAGCTGCTCCTCATACGTATCCTGACGCTCCAGTACATGTATCATTACCTGATATTCGGCCACTCCTTCCCCCGGTCTGAAGGCCGAAATCTCAGCCTCAGCCTTCGTTAACCTGATATATTGTCTTTCCATATCTTATTATATTGTCTTTCATTATTTTGTCATATTCTTCCATCATTTTTCCGCTCCGTTGTCTATCCAGTCCTCCACCAGCGAAACCAGCTCCGCCGACGTCAGCATCTGAGAATGGTCTACTCCCCAATCGGTACTAAGGGTGGTACCCAGTATCAAGTATAAAGTACTTTCCTCGGCATTGCCGGCTTCCACACGCATTTTCCCGTCCAATACGGTGGAAGGTACATTCAGCAACGCATCATAGCTTTTCCCTTCCAACAGATTCAGACTGGCGGCATCACTTGTTGCCAAGCCATGGCAGGCCGTACACGACTTATCAAACACCTGCCTTTGAATGGCGTTGAACATGCCTACATTCACTTCTCCGGCATCGACCATGATGGTATCGCCCGCACCGGCAGCACAATCGCGGCTGACAAACGATACCACCCGTTCACGAAGACGGTTGACCACACACAACTCCACGGATGTCACCTCACTACCTATGCCCGACATAACAGCCTCCACGCGTCCTGTCCCAACATCAGGTACCGGCAGCGATTTCGTTATCAATGCATAGTTACTGCCTTCCTCAAAACCGGCCATTACCAAGCTGTAGCCTTTAGGCCAGGTATCCTGTCCGTTGACTATACCCGTCAGTTTCATTACCCGCCCTTCCATGCCAGGCGTATAAGTTTCCTCATATATCCTCCCGTCGTCGCAGGCACTCGCCAACAAGATGACTGACACAATCGTTATCAGCATAGTCATCCGGCTATTCCTCCTTGTCTTCATATCTCATATCCTTTCTTCCACCGGGGATTAAAACGAATATTGCAACATGACGGTAGCCGAATGGGTAGCCAGTCCCAGATTATCGTTGTCACGGTCGAGCTGCGAATCGTGTCCGCTACGGGCTATATACTGATACATGGCCTGCAACTTCAAGTTACAGCCTTTGAAGAAGTAATTCACTCCTACCGCCGGCATATTGAGAAAACCGTTCGTATCCATGCCATTCCGGTTGAAGAAATCGTAGCGGAAGGCAGCCTGAAGACGCGGAGCTACAAAATAACCACTTTGTACGTAACCGCCCAAATAATTATACGATTTATTAATTTTTTGCCGCTTGGTAAAACCTACGTTCATGTAGTACATCTCAGCAGCCAGATAGAGCTTGTTCTTCAACATGGCAAACTCCAGCCCCGCCCGGAAATCATTGGTACTCTCGTTCTCACTCTCAACATTCAGCGAAGTCGATAATCCGAACAGCAATTTGTCCTCGTGCAGACGGTTGGGCGAACCTTGTGTTGAAGGCATCACACCCTTGGGCATGTAGGTCAAGCGACCGCTATAGAGCAGCGATGGTATGTGCCAGTCATCGCTGATGGTCTTCGACGCTGTATTCACCGATGCTCCCGTGCCGTTAAACAATCCCAGTTCATAACCGAAACGGCCACCCAACAGACCATGTATTTCCACACCCAAGTCGAATCCCGTGCCGATGTTGGGCGTAACAGCGTTCAGCGAATAAGGCAAAATGACCGCTGACGTAAGTGATACCGGCAAGACAGGCAGCAACGTTTCGCCCAACGTCGTCAGGTAAGCATGTGAGAAAGGCGTTTTGAACTTACCGATACGCACGGCAAACTGTTCCTTCAACGCCACATCGAACCAAGCCTGTTGCAACAGTGCCCCGCCGCTGGCCGCCGCATTGATGGAAAGATTGAAAGTCACCTTCTCAAAAGCCTTCCCCGTAAAGCCAAGCACTGCATACGGAACCGAAAATCCAGAGTTGGCTATGTTGTCCTGGTTGTAAGCCTTGTCCAGCCCTTCATCATCATACCAATTGAAGTTGCCACACGTCTGTACCAGCAAGTAAGGTTTAAACACGAAGTCGCCCTTCTTGCTGGCAATGGAAAAGCCTTCGCGACCGGCCAGTGATACCACGCCATTGGCCGTTTCTTCTTCATATTGTGCCATGGCAGCCAGCGGCAACAAAACCACAAGTGCCAGCAAACTTATAATCCGTTTCATTTGTAATCTTATATTCTTGTTTATTGGTTAAAGTGAATTCAGGAAGGCTATCAGCGCATCGCGGTCTTCCTTGCTCATATTCTTGAAGAGGTTTTTCGAGGCTTCGCCTTCACCTCCGTGCCACATGATAGCCTCTACCAGATTACGCGCCCTGCCATCGTGCAGGAAGTAGGTATGCCCGTTAACAATCTCCTGCAGGCCAATGCCCCACAGCGGTGTAGTACGCCACTCATTGCCGCGTGCCAGTCCACTGACGTAATTGTCGTTAAGACCCACGCCCATTATTTCCGACCCCATGTCATGGAGCAGAAAATCCGAGTAAGGATGAATGGTCTGGTTGCCCAACCACGGCAGGCGGGTACCGTTGAGCAGCACGGAGCCCCGCGGACGGGTATGCAGGGTAGTAACATGACACAAGTGACACTTGGCTTCATAGAACTTCTGCTCACCCTTTATCACCTGAGGGTCGTTCACATTGCGCCGTGCCGGCACTCCCAGCGACTGCATGTACAGGTCCACATCTTCCATCTCCTCGGTGCTGACATCCAGCTGGTCGTAGGACAATCCCATCATGCTGCCTTGGTTCACCTGCAACTGTCCTTCGCAAATTTCCTCGGGATAACGGCTGTTGGTCACACCCATATCACTGGAAAAGCCAAGCTCCACCGTCAGGTCGGCATGCTGCGCTTTGTTGCCCGAGAGCCCCAGGCTCAGCACCCCGCGCTCAGTAATGTAATTACATCGGCCGCTGATGCCATATTCCGGATAATTGCTCTTGGCCGCCAGCGCCTCTATCTCCTTGGGATCGAGCGCCATCATCTGCCCCATACCTACATGACGCAGAGGAATGCGCACCGTGCAAAACAGTTCCTCAGGTTTATATTCTGCTGCATACCAGTCGGTAATGGTATAGGTAGGTTTACACAGTTCATACTTCTCCCCGTCAGGAAACTCAAACGTCTGATAGGTATATTCCACTTTCAGTTTGCCTTCGGGCTTCACACCATAGATGGCTTGGTCGTGAAGCACACGTCCATAATCTTGGAAGAAAGCCCCGTTCTTGCGGCTGATGTAGACCAACATGGACGAGAAACCATAACTGCCCGAACCACCTTCCGACCACAGTGTAGGCTTAGTACGCCCGGCATTGCGGTGACAACTGCCGCAGGAATATCCGGCATATACCGGCCCCAGGCCCCCCGTTACCCCATTGTCGCTGGTACGCACATCGTCATAAAGTCCATCGCCTTGGTTGAAACGAAAATCATACTGCCCGCTCACCCAGTCGGCCGGCATGTCGTAGGCCTTGGACGAGCTGATAAAATTGGTGGAAGTACCTGCCGACAAAGCATATCCGGCAGGCACTTCCACATCGAGCACATCCATCCCGTCACCCAGCCCGTCGCAGGCCATGCAGGCCAGCAACGGCAGGAGAGTCAACGGGAGGCAGCCCCTCAATCCATACTTCATCATAAGCTATCGCACTGTTTAATCATCCGCTTAATTCACACTGCGAGCCTTACCATCCTTGAAAAGCAGGAACTCCAACGTATGAAAACCTCGAACACTCTGCTTGTCGGCTATGCCCTGGTCATCTTCGCTGTAGTCGCCACTCCAGTCCAGATTGTCAAACTTACCCGAATTAAGAATATTCACGATAGCCTCCTGGTCCAAAGGCCAGCTGTCCATATTGGGGTCCAGCCCCTTGTTGGCCACCGGTCCGAAAAGGAAAGCCTCGCTCTCCTCCCACGGCTCACGCGCCACCAACCATGCCTCGCAAGCTGCTTTGAAGTTCTCGTCCGTACGATTCGACGCCAATGTCTCGATGCTCTGACGCAGGGCGGCATTCTTCTCCTTCAGATCCTTGTAGGTGGGCAACACCACGGCATCCACATACTGCGCAACGATGGGCGACAGCACGGCATCCTGTGCTCCGAAATTCGTGCTGAGATAACTCTTCAGGTTTTCCGAATCATCCCTCAACACACCGGCCAGCGCCGCGCAGGCATCCATGGCCTCCACTGTCTCGGCACTGCTTATGTTGTTGCGGAAAGGAGCCGGAATATTGAGGATGGCCGTCCAGGCTGCCTTGATGGCCGCATCCACCTTTTGGTGAAGTGCCGCATTGTTGGCTTTCACCAAGGCGGCAATGGAGTTGGCATGGATGGTGCCATCGTCAATGCCGGCACCCATGTTGCGCGTGCCGTAGTAGGCATTCTGTATGGAAATGATGTTGTTAGAGTAGTCTTCGCGCGAGTGCCAACTATACCACGACTCCACGGCATAGAGTGCCTCCGTAGTTTTTCCTGCCTTGTACAGGTTATAAGGGTCACCTATCTTGGCTCCGCCCACCTCGTTGGCTATGTCCCAGCAACCGTCCAGTATCTGCTCTATGCAACTGATGGCGCTGGTGTAGCCTTCACCATCATGTGCCTTGAATATCTCGGCATAACTGCGACCGCTGGCGTTGTAGTCTTCGCTCCAATCGCTGTAGAGGGTGTTGGAATCTTTTTCCAGCAGCTTGGCCACCACCCCCATGTAGTTGTGCCAGCTGTTGGCGTTTTGCTCTGAATACTCCAGGTCGGCAGGATTCACCGCCTGAGGTTCGTCACTGTTGCTGCACGACGTGGCAGCGAAGGCAAGCCCCATGGCAAGGGCTGCCGCATACATCATGTTCTTTTTCATTTTAGTTTATGAGTTTATTAGTTTATAAGTTTATGAGTCAGGGGCTAACCGCTTACCGCTAACCACTAACCGCTTACCGCTGGAAGAACCACCCCACATAGGCCAGCCCTATGGAGAACTCGTTCTCGCTGTTATATCGGTTTGACTTGCCGAACATTTTCGACGTACCTATCTGTCGCGTGGTATAATCGGCTTTCACCACCAGATTGGGTAGGGCAAACCAGTTCAGGCCCGCTGTCCACGCACTTACCTGGCAACGCTTGTCCATCACCAGACCAGCCTCGCCGGTCTCCTGCGGATTGTAATACTCGTAGCGCGCAAAAGGATAGATGACGGGCACCTTCTCGTTGCCGCCCCACAAGGCGCGCAGGTTGACGCCCGCCTCGCCCGCATAGCTCACGGCATTCTTGGCCACCGGCGTCAGGCGGCTGTAGGGCGAGGCATTGGACAGGCGCTTGTTCACCGCCGTCACCCCGTCGGAATTGCCCAGGTTGCCATAGACCACGTTGCCCCGCAGCGTCAGGTAGCGGTTGCGATACTGCACGTCGGCCGTATAGATGCGCAGGGGCACGGCGCCGATGTCGGCATAGTCCTGGTACTTGTCGGAGTTGGCCCCCGTGTCGCCGCAGTAGTAGAAGGAAGCTCCCACGCGCAGCCCCGGCACGCCCTTGTAGTCCACGCGCACGACATAGCCGGGCGAGGTGAAGTTGTCCTCCTCAAACAGTCCCTGCTTGCCGCCGGCCACCCAGCTGTTGCGGTCGAAGCCGTTGGCGTTGAGCCCGGCCACCACCAGCACCTGGTAGTCGAAGGCCGCATAGCCCCGCCCCAGGCTGCCGAAGAACTCGATGCCCGTCTCGTGCCACGTGGAAGGCAGGATGGTGGTCTCGCCCTCGGGGCGCACGGTGCCGAAGAAGTTGATGGGCTCGTGGTGAGCGTTGGTCAGCCCCACGGGCACAATGACGTGTCCCGCCCTGACATTGAAAGCCGGATGGATGAGTCGCGTGATGTGCAATTGTTCAATGGCCACCTCACCCCCCTTCTCTATCTCGGTCTCATACTCGCCATTCTCGGAGTTCTCTATCTCCACGGCCGTGCCTGTTCCACCCGCCTCAAACTCTATCTCGGCGCCCAGTATCCACTTCGGCGTGAACTTGTAGTCCATGGCCAGCACAAAGCGGGGGATGGCTATCGTGGCCCGGTTGCGCTTGGGGTTGCCCTCCGAGGAGCCGTAGAAGCGGTTGTTGCCATAGTCCTTGAAGCTGGCTACGGCCTCGCCATAGCCCCCTAAGCGGAAGCGGCGGAAGCCGTCGGCCTGCGCCGTCGTGTCGGGCCGCGCCTCTGTCTGTTGTCCCGGCTCCTGCCCCGCTGCCGCCCCGGCTCCCTGCACCAACAGCAGCAGGCAGGCGGCACTCGTACAAATACTCTTTCTCATGTCGTTTTCATTAATTTTTGTTGCCGCAAAGGTAGAAAGGGTTAAAAAAGGCAACAATACCTAAAAGAGAGTATAACAAGGGCGGGGCATCGCCATAAGTAGGTATCGGCAGTGAAAAAACTAATGGATGTTCATATCAAGATTGTAATCCTGACCATTAGTGAAGGCATACATACAACATCTGCCTCATCCGACATTTACCAATGCACAATGGTATGAGAACAGCAGAAGTTTAAGTAAAAATCAGTTTCTATTACAAACCAACAATACATCCACCCTTACACCTTTTAGAATCTTGTCCAAATTTCAAAAAATGCCCCACCCTGCCATTTCCGGCCCTCCGACCTACCCCAATCGCCCCTCAGACGTATCTGCTTCGTTACTCCTTCGAATAAAGGTACCCAAAAGCGAAGAAAGAACGAACAAGGAACGAAGAAGGAACGAACAAAGTGGGTCCCGGAAAGGAGTAATGACGTTGCCCATACACGGGTAAGGAAAAGAATGCGGATAAAGAATTATTTCACCCGGTACACTCTTTTCGATTATGTAAGAAAAATATACAATTCATATTTCTGACAAAGAAACGAACGGGAAAAAAAAATCAGGCCAATGAGAATATCAAAATTGGGGTATCTTAAGTTCTCCTCCTTCCAGAAGAAAGAGTTCCTAATAGGAGGAGATGGCAGGTGATTACGTAAAACTTTGATATACTAAGCATCATGGCAGCATTACAGCCCGTTCGTTGGGCTCCCCTCTTTCTGGAAGGAGGAGAGTTAGATGGATTTATTTCTATTTGGACACCCCTTCGATGCTTAGAACTGCTTCAGCAGTTCCTCCAGCGTGACGCCCCCGTCGGCACCCATCTTCTCAGTGCGTATACGTTTCAGGCGTTTCTTCACCGAATCCTTTTCCAAGTGCATGATTTGCGACATTTCGGCCTGCGACAACTGCATCTTTACCATGCAGCAGTAGCGCAAGTCGTCCTTGTTGAGGGCGGGATAACGCTGTTGCAAGCGGCGCGTGAAGCCGTCAAAAATGGTGTTGGCGTTCTGCACAATGTCGTCCCAGTCCTCATCAGACAAGATGATGTTGCCGCCACGTTCTATCTCGGACAGGACGCGCTGGCTCAGGCGGCGGAAGAAGCTTTCCTTCAGACATGCCACCTTTCGTTCCATCTCGGCAACCCGCTGCCGGTGGCGCGACGAGGTTTCACGTTCCTGCTCCAGTTCCTCGGCCTGGGTATGCAGACGCCGCTGCTGAAGCTTTACACGCTGACGGCTGCGACGGTAGAGCAGACCCACAATGGTGACCAACCATATCAGCAGCAGGGAAGCCAGGGCCAGCAGCAGAAAGTCGGCCTGCCGACGGGCAGCCTGCGTACGCCAATGGAGGTTTTCTACCGAGAGCTGTTCGTGACGGTAGAGTTCCTGCAAGGCTATGGACTCCTCGGTATGACGTTGCTCGCGGATGGTATCGGCCAGGGTGACGAAGCGCGAAAGCAGCTCGTAGGCCTCTCGGTCATTGCCCGTCTGGTGCTGTATGGCCGACATGTAGCGGCAGGCATCAGCCTGTACGCTGGGCGAGGTGCTCTGCATGGCCAGCTCGTAATAATAATGGGCAGAGTCATAGCGGCCCATCTGCCCGAAGAGGTAGCTCTTGGTGGTATAGAGGCTCATGATGGCTTCCGTATCAGAAGCAGGACGCAAAGCCATGGAACGTTCTATGTATTCCAAAGCTTTGGCAGGCTGGTGCAGCTCGGCATAGATGCTGCCCAGGTTATTATAGACATGCAGCAGCTGGCGAGGCACAGAGTCGGCCAGAGCGGCATCGTAGGCTTTCTGAGCATAGTAGAGGGCACTGTCCTGCCGACCCTGAAAATAATAGCCGGTGGAAATGTCGCACAGGGCCATGTTCTTATAGAACACATTGCCCAGGTTAAGGGCAGCCTGAAGGGCGGCTTTGGAATATTTCACCTTGGCCACATAGTCGCCTTGGTTCATGCAGACCACCCCCAGCCAGGTATTGACGCGGTAGAGCTGCTCATAGTCCTGCCTGTCCTGCAGGAACAGCAGAGCACGCAGGAAGGATTGTATGGAGGCTTCCATGCGGTAAAGGCGGCGCTCCAGATGGCCTTTACAGTAGAGTGCCCGCTCGGCATAGGCGGAATCGCCCGAACGGGTGAAATAGTTGATGGCAGGCAACAGCAGGGTATCGGTAGAGGCGGTGAGCTCTCCCTTGCGATGGGAAGCCTCCGCCCGGAGCAGGGCGTAGAGCGCATAGTCGCGGTCAGAGAGCCGCAAGGGGTCTTCAATGCTTTCCATTACGGCTATGGCACTGTCGGTCAGCCGTTCGGCCATCAGTTTCTCGGCCAGTGACACCTGGCGGTTAGGGCCACAGGAGGCCAAAAGGAAAGCAAAAAGAAGAAGACATAACGAAGCGGTAGGATAATTTCTTACAAGCATAATTCAATCAATTATTGGTATTGGGTTGTATAGGTACAAATGTATGTTTTTTAATGACGGTGGCAGGCAACAGCTGACAGGAGAGTGTCGGACAGTACTTCCCCCGTTTGTCCGTGTATCCTGATTCGGCGCATTCTTCCTTCCTTATCGGCCCGGAGCACACCAAGCTGCCACACGGGAAAACTGTCGACCCCCATCCGCAGGCGTTGCACGCAGACACGGGAGGTATCTTTCAGGTCTATGCCACGCAATAAAGCAAATATACGAATATCGCGCCTTGTATAGATAAAGGCGGGAAGCTTTTTTGTCGTCAAAGAGTCCGGTGAGGCCCTTTCTGAGGAATCGGAAGCAGGAAAGGAAGTATCGGCACCGGCTGCAGAGGCCGGATAGGGAGAAGAAGAATGCAACCCGCTGCTGTCGGGGACAGCCCGCAGAAGCGGAGTGATGCGGTGTACCCTCTCCCACCCCAGACAACCCCGGGAAGTCTCCACTTGCAGGACACAACCTCGCAGGGAACTGAGCCTGACAGTATTTGGAAGAGAAAGATACAGACGCCTGATACCCAGACTGTCTGTCACAAGAACTTCGCCGTAGGAAAAGTTGTTGAGAAAAACAGTGCCTGAATAGCGGCCGGGCATGGAACGGCGGGTACGGTCGTGCAACTCCATGTCGAGAATGTAGTAGGTGTGGGTAACGGGAGCTGACAGGAAGCACTGGTTGAGCCAGAACAGAAAGACCACCAGCAGGTTGGTACAGAGAATCATGGCTCCGGCCGACCAATAGCAGCCACGGCAAAAGTGTATCAGCAGCCAGACTGCCAGCCTCTCGCCTTTCTCCCGCGGACAATGTGTCCGGGCATAGAGCATCCAGCCACCCATACCCAGCAGGGCAAGCAGCAGGGTGCATATGCCGGAAAGGGTCTGGTAGGAAGTACCTGAAAGAGCCGTGCGGAGCAGCCATTCTTCCTCAGCATACCACAGGCGGAAGTGAAGCAACAGCAACACCACAAGAATGGGTACCACTATTTTCCACGCTGCCAAGGGAGTACGCTCACGCTTAGGCGCCAGGTAGGCATGTATTTCGCCGTCTTCCTGCCGGGAGTTACCGGTTGCCACGGGTTTCTGTCTTTTCCTGTTCATAGAAATAAAATGCGTTTAAGTAACCAACCAAGGCAAAGAACTGTGCCAAAAAGGCCTGCCCGTAGTCTGCCGAACAAACGATAAGAGCCGACACCATAAGCATCAGAGTACTGAATTGCAAGAGAGTAAAGGGATAGGAGCGGAAGCCAAAAAAATCACCAATCAATTCCAACTTCAGCAAACGCCACGAAGCCAAGATATAAACCAGAAGCAGACAAAAGTCTACAGCCTCCATATAACCGGCAAGAACCGGTAACCAATGGACAACCGCACCGTGAAACAACAACAGGGCGGCCAGCAGAAGGTCGCAGTAGAGGAAAGAGGGCAGGTAGGTGCGAAGCAGAACCCGCCAGCCGGGCGCAGGAAGGCGGCGCCGGATTTTTTTGGTGAGATAAACGGTTTCGTTGCGCTTGCCGAAGAAGTAGACGTAGCCCACACCGAGGGCATAGACCACCAGAGCGGGCAACCAAGCCAACCATTGCCATCCGGCACTGAAAGCTGCCGTGGCCTGATGCCCTATGACCAGCCACACGGCTATCAGCCCCTGGCTGATGCAGACCAGCCAGACATGGACGTGCACACAGAGAAATCGGCCGGGATACCAGCGGCTGAACAGGAAATGCCACAGCAACAGCAGGGGGAAAACCACCAGCAACAAGAATCCCAGCATCAAGGACCAGAAGGCCGAACCGCACCGGAGCAGAAGCCACAATGCCGTAGTCTCCAAGGCACACAGTGGCAGGCTGAAGCGCAGGTAGGGCTTCAGGTATTTCTGCACAAGGTCAGCATGGCTTATTTTATCCGTTTTCTTTTCCATCTTATATACCTGCGTTTCCATAAAACATAATTTCCCAGCCCTATGGCCATGCTTCCCTGCGCCAACACATGCCCCAGAAAGCGCACAGAGGGGTCGACAGGGCGGGTTAGCGTGATGAGCAGTCCGGCAAACAACGCCAGCAGAGCATAGAGGTTGACCTTCCGGTAGGCCGCATTCCTGAAGTAAAGCTCAAGGCCATGAAGCAGATGACTGTACTGCAACTCGCCCGGATAGTGAGCCACAAGCGACAGGGCATCCTGCCGGGCTGCCTCCTTACGGCCAAGGGCCGAAAGGGCACAACTGCGGACAAACAAGGCTTGTTCATAGGACGCTGACTGACAGACAACTTCGGGACGGTCAGCTGTGTACTCATGCAGGCAGAGGACACGGGTAAGCACAGGCACAGCCGACTCATAGCGGCCCACGGCATAAAGCATGTAGCCATAGTCGGACAGGAGGCGGAGATAACGGTCGCGCTCCGTTGCCAATTCGGGCAAAGGCTGGTCAGCAAAGCCGGGGCAGCCTTCTATCCGGGCAATGAAGTCCGTGGGGCGGCAGCGCTTGGCATTGTCTCCATACATCAGATTGTACAATTCTTGCATATTCATCAGTCTTTTCTAATTGACAAACGGTTTACTATCCCGCCAGATACGGAATATCCATATCAACACAAGGGCCAAAGACACACCTGACATCATTACCGCTCCAACACCGTAACCGGCCTTCCATAGCCACATTACCCGGGCGAAAGCAAAAAGTCCTATGCCCATAAGGCCACATGTTGACAAGTTCTTCATACTGTTTATTTTTCTTCGTTACACAATTGTTATTCCAACTCACTGCCTCGTAAATTCCAGCCACGCACAGACCAACCAACAGAAGTCTCCGGCTACTAACAGAGAGAGACGTTGCCTGAATTTGAGGTCATACTTCTCTGCCTTGAGCCGCTTTAGCTCGACAAACAAATCCTCACCCAGGTTAATGGGCGTCCAGCTGAGCAGGCAGACCGGCAACAGGAAAAGACGCCACACAAGACGGCGAGAAGGAGCAACCAGATAGAAGGGAGCAAAAAGAAACATCACCGGCATTTCCCACCAGTGGTAGCCTATACGGCGATTCCGTTCGTTCAGCCTGTCCATACGTACCTGAGCGGCACGGGCGGCGGCATCGAGCCTGCGCATAAAGGCTTCTTCTTCCTCTTCCATGATGTCGGCTATCACTTTATCGTCCACTCCCCGGCGGTACAGCTCCTGTTTAACCTGCCTCACCTGTGTGGCCGAAAGCTCATCCGTAAGGTTGTGAGCCATCAACAGCAGTTCATCGGTCGAATAGTCTTTCACATTCATCACTATTTTCGTTTATTATGATACCTAACGGCATACGCCCCGAATCGGGCTGCATAACCGAATCAGTCACAGTAGCACTCTCATACTTACGTACCAGTCTTTTCAGGCGGAAAAAGTTTTTTTGGTCAGGACAGTATCTGTAATAAGCGTCCACATACACCTTGTCCGAATGTCGGGAAGAACGGCAATGCCTGACAATCCCCTCATCCGTATCAAGGCTATAGGACAAAGACGATAATCCTGAGTACGGGTAGTCGAACGTTTCTTCATCTCTCAATGTCAAGTCTCCGGCAGCACCGCCAAAACGTATTTTCAAAGTAGCGCAGTCTGTTTGGCTGAAACATTCCCTCCTGCCATCTTCATCCTCGTAACAGCAATGGGAAGCTACCCGGACATAAACCGTATCAGGTATGCCGTCACCATCGGCATTGCCTATCAGCGTGTCACAATAGGCACGGATGCAATTCCCTTTCCCGCCAGCAGGAGCGTTGATTGCTGCCAGCCACCATCTACCCTCTTCCGCCAACCGTGCCTTCTGCACTTCGTTGTCAGTAAGGCTATCGTTGAAATAGGCAGCATACAGGTTGTCCCAACCGTTTTTACGGTACTTCGGTGTTACTACCCATTCTCCGGCATCATTGATGGTACAGAAATCCTCCGGCGTGCCGGGTATAAAGGCATCTGCCCACGAACACACTTCTGCCTTGCCTCCGGCTTCCCGCCAATGCCCTGTATATTCGGACAAGTTCATGCAAATTTCCGGGATATCGTTCCTGCCTTTGTCCACCCGTTGTCCATCAAGCCGATAGGCCTGCCTGAAGTGGCCGCAGCAAGTAGTCCTCAGACTGTCTGCACCACATTCTCTGAACACAAAATTCCCATAGACAAAGCCATCCACATCGATACACTCCCCTTTCAACCCTACTCCGCCAGAAATGCTGTCTATCCGTATCATTCCCTCAAAAGGGCGGACTGCCGACAGGCAAACACGGCTTGCTCCTTTTACAGAATATGCTCCTACACCCAACTTGCGGGCTTCTTCGAGACGGATGTCAATCCTGCCGCATTTCTCGCCCAGAATGCCTGTCAGGGTTAAACCGGTGAAGAGTGCCGATAAGTCTTTCTGACCCATATCCGCTTTCTGTTCGTTCATCCGGCCATCTTTCAGCGAAACAGAAGCATGTTGTCTTGTTGTGTTTTCAATCGGTTGCAGTGGAACAAACTTTGCCTTTATGATTCGATGATTACGATTATAAGCTAAATAAGAAACTGCGTCATCAATGCACAATGTATCATTGGGACATTTCAAATCTATATTCTCATTTTCCAACAGGACTTCCATGCTTGAAAAATCTACAGAACTGCATATTGGATAAAAACCGGAAAAACAGGTAGGAATTATGTAAGCCTTTTGGCTTTCATAATCGAAGAATAAGAAACGGTTGCCATCGGCCGCATTGTTATACAACGCAAAGCAATCAAACTTTCTTGTTCCTTTGCTTTTATAACTCTGCACAAAGTCAATACTGCTACCATCTGCTGTCTGTAATTCAAAAACAACTTTTCTCTTTTCTTGCCTACCGAAGCATAGTCTGTATATGATTTCAGATTCTGTTTCTTCCGTTTCAATACAAAGAGTATCCTGCTCTTTTAGAACATTATCTCCTACTGAATTTTGTTCCACACAGCTGTTCCTTGCTGAGGGATGACAAAACGGCAAGAGGAATAAACTGCACAGTAAAATTACCCGCACATGTCTCATATCTGTAACTTTATTCATTAGCGGTAATGATTCAGAATAACGTTAACGGTTGACCCGACCTTGGCATAAAACTATTTTGCCAGAAAAATATGTGGATATTGCTTGATATAAGTACCAATCAGCGTATATAGCTGCTTATCGTTTTTCATCAGAGCGTAATATTCATCATCGAAAGTATCAAATACCTTTTCCTTATAACTGCGGGAAAAACCTTCCAATGTTCCATCCCAAACGGCATGCAGCCAATCGTGTTTGGCGGTATATTGCCCGTTGGCCCGTTTTACAACATCCGCAACCTGCACTGCACCAAGTTGCACAAAGGTATCTTCAGCACATTTCGCCCGTTCACCGCCCGAATTGTAGTAATATTGGTTGAAACCGCCGTTGAAGACCTCGGTATGGAGCTCCACCACACACATTATGCGATTGAAAACTTCGTTCTCCATGTCGCATGCCAATTCCCCATCTATGTATTTCCTACAAAGCCTGTGTGCCGGCAACCGCTCTATCAGTTCTGCCGTTATCTTCTCAGGACGGGTAATTCCCAATATTTTTCTTATCCAATCCATCATACTACTATCTGTTTATAGAAGAAGCAATGCCATGAGTGTTTTCAGGCGTCCTAACCATTAAATTCATCTTATCCCTTTCAATTCTTCCTTCATCCTTTCTTTTAAATGAAAATAGGCCAACACACCTAATACATTGAACAATGCGGTCTCATCTTCATTTCGCCCTAAGGCCTTATAGAACCTTGCCACATTCCGATAAGCTAGAATCAGAAAAATCAAATAGACAACAGCCAAAATTCCTCCACTGAATACAAGTGTACAAATGCCTATCAATGAATTTCTCTTGTATGCCCTGTACTGTTTTTCAGCTTCATCATAATCATGGTTTGTCAAATAGCCAAACTGTTGCAATTCCTCTCTGCTCCAGCCTCTTCCTTCCAATATATTGACAGCACAATCGCGCAGTTCATCATCATAGCCATACTGCTTATAGTTTTTTATCACGTCTATCAGTTTGTTATTATCAAACTTATTCAGAATATCGCAATCGTCCATACAACTTTATTTACTGTATCCAATCGGTTATTGCTTCCTCTGTCTCAAAAGCAGATTCTCAATATCTTTTACACCACACTTTCTGGCCAAGGAAAGAGGAGTATTCCCATCGTTGTCCTCAACATGCAAATCGGCATCATACTCTAAAAGCAACCGGACCAACTCTGTGTTTTTATTGGCAATGGCTTCCATAATCGGATATACTTTATAAGTATCATACGGGCTTTGGTAACCATTTACGTTAATGCCATGCTCCAGCAATATACGGGCTAACTTCACGTTAGACAATTTGCAGGCGTATATCAGGAGCGTTAGCCCGTATTCATCACTATATACTCTATCGTTAATGTCCTTGTATCGGGTAAGCGCATATTTCAGTACATCTTCCTTGTTAAAGTAGATTGCCGTATAGAGAATATCAAACTCATAGCAGTCATTACCCATTGCCATAGGTTCATCATCTCCTGCCAACAACCGTTTTATGGTTTCCATATCATTATTGCGACAGGCAATTCCCAACGGATAGAGCCGATAGGCTTCATCGCGTATCGTATCTTGCGGCCACGAACCTGCCTTTATGCTGTCCAAACAGCAGAAAAGCGTTGCAAGGAAAAGTAATATCCATTTTGCTATCTTCATATTTACTCTTCAAGTCGTACGTTAATTTATAACAATACCTCTAAATGTCTGATATTTCAATAAACTACACCTTGCAGATATGTCTCCCAATATCTATCATCTTTGTAAAACAGACTTTACTGCCTATAAGGTGAAAAGCCATCAATGCAATAAAACAGAACCTGATTTGTACAGAGAGCTTGAATATCTTACTCATCCTACCACAATCTGTCAACTGTAAATCTTTATACCATAAGATTTTCTTTTCATCTTCTTTGCCCGTCCGCCAACATACACGCAGGTAAGGCTACATGTTCTATGATTAAACTAAACCACATGCGGCTGCTACAACTTCTCTGCCTGAGCCAATACCTGTTTCATCTCCTCCAGACTAAGACCACGGAGCAATACATGGCCGTCGGCTTCGTCCACCACGTAGGAACGGAGAGCCTGAAGGGCGGTATGGTATTCCAACATACCGATATTCTGCTCGTCGTCGTAGCTGAAGAAAGTCAGCGCCCAGAGACCGATTTCATGGTCCTCGATAGTATAAAGCTTTTCGGGCGCTTCGGGCAAGATGGTATCCACGGTATCGGTCAAGGTGAAGTTCACCATCAACGAACCGTCTTCGCGCTCGAATACATGCGGCTGGGCCTCGTAGGCGTCAGACCACGGGTTGTTCTCGTCCGCCTCTTCATCGTCCTGTGTGTTCATCAGGTCGAAAAGCATGCGCTGGTGCACCATCGCGTTGCCCTTACCGACCGAAACGACCGACTCACTTCCTCCCAATGCCAGTGCCGGTACAAAGAAGAAGACTTCATTTTCTGCAAGCAGCCCGCACTTCTCAAGAGCCTGCCCGAAAAGTGTTTTATATAGCAAGGATTCCGAAGCTTTTTCATCGGTCAGGAGTTGCACGAATTCCCCGAAGCTGTATGCACACACATCGGTACGACGATGGTGAATGTCGAGCAGAGCAATGTCGCTTACGGTATCGGTCAGTTTGCGATAATAAAGGATGTTGCCAAAGCCGGTCACCATGATGGGAATGCGTGCGGAGTTCTCCCCGCCCAACCAGGTGTAAAGATTGTCAGCATAGTCGTTGGGGTCAACCACCTTGAGCAGGCCGTTGCCGTAGTTACCGAAGCCGTATGTCTGCCAGAAGTCCAGCAACTCGGCAGAAAGCCGGTTTCTAAACTGGTTCAACACCTCTTCCGAAGGCTTCCTCAGCCTCTCTGCAGGAGGATATTTCAGTAAAAAATCGTCAAATAAGTTCATATTCTGTTTTTAAAGGTGTGTATTCCAAGTATTTCCATCACCACAGATTACGCGGATAACCACAGATTTCTCTTTTATCCAACAGAATAATCTGCAATAATCCGTGCAATCCGTAGTGATTATCCCACGCTTACATTGTTTCTTCCCACTCCTTCTCCAACCGGCCGTCTATGTCGTACAGCTTCCAGCGGCCTATGCGGTGTCCGTTGCGGTACTCGCCCACCTCGCGCACGCTGTCGGTCTTGACGTAGCGCGACTCGAAGGGACCTGTCTGACGGCCATTAACGTAAGTCGATGTTTCCCAGTAGTCATAGCGGTTGTCGAGCACCAGCCTGCGTTCCTTGCCATGCAGGCGGCCATACTGATAGGTAGCCTCGTAGATGAGTTCGCCGTTGTTGGGATTGTATTCGCGATACAGCCCGTCGGGACGGTCACCCTTCATGTAGTACTCCTTGGTGCGAGTACCGGTCTGGCGGCTGAAGCGCACCTGCAGGCCTTCTTCGCGCCCGGCACGGTAGGTAGCGATGTAGAGCGTGTCGCCGCTTTCGGCAATCTCCGTCCAGACACCGTCCTTCTGACCATTCGCAAAGTGGCCTGTCAAACGAGGCTGGCCAAAGGTGTATACCTCGGTATATTCACCGTCCTGAAGGCCCTGCTCGTTGTAGTAGGAAGTTTCGTAATACTCGTGCGAACCCTGTATGAACGAATACTGCTTGCCTACCTGCCGGCCGTCGCGGTAGTTGTGCTCGCGGCGCAAGGTGCCGTCGTAGTCGTAGTACAACTCCTTGCCGTCCTGACGACCGTTCTTGTAGTTCACCTCGCGTTCCAGCTGGCCCGAGGTGTAGAAGGTGCGATGGACGCCGTCCAGCTTGCCGTCTTTGTAGGGTTTCTCTTCCTTCACCCTGCCTTCACTGTCGTAGAACTTGAAGGTGCCTTCCTTGTGTCCGTTGCGGTAGGCGCCTTCGCACCGCAGCTTGTTGTACTCGTACTCGGCATATTTACCATTGTAAAAACCATCCTTGAACTCGGCCTGTATGTAGGCAGAGTGATAGCCGTCGATGATGCGGCGGTCGCCATCGAGCGGCTTGTCGGTCTTCAGGTCGCGGTAGAGGAAACGGCCGTCGCCCACGTTAATAACCGAAACCTGCTCTATGGGATACTCCTTTTGCGCACCGGCCTGCCCATAGCAGAGAAGGGCCAGCAGCAAGGCAAACAATAATCTTTTCATGGCTGATTAATTAGGTTGAAAAATAGGGGTTATTCTTCGTTGTCGCACATGTGATGGATGAAATCCACATTGTCATCGTACTCATAACCTTTCAGGATGACCGGTTCGGCCAAGCCGACGATATTGGAATTGGATTCATAGGTAGTGAGGATACAGTACATCTCGCGTCCTTTGGCATCTTCGTAAACCTGAAGCTGGACAGGCTGGTTGTTGCCGCTTGGAAGTGCGGTCAAATACTTGAAGTCGTGACGGTTGAAGGCTTCCACTATCTTGTCCACGCTGGTTTCGCTCCTGATGAACTTCTTGATGCCGATGCTCTTGACCATACCTCCGCTTTCTATATTGTAGGTGTCGGACGAAGCCATCCACGCCCCTATGCCGAAGAAAAGCACACCAACAACCGCTGCCACCCTAATGAACCACAAGGGCAACACGGGGATGACCTGCGGAAAAATAACTATAAACACGCAGACAACTGCCAGCAGACCATAGACGGCAGGCTTGACCACGTTCTTGCGGTCTTCAAACTTTTCGGGATAGGCTTTGAAAAACTCGGCCATGTAACTCGGAAATTCTTTCTCGTTCTTTACTCCATAATACTTTTTTGTTTCCATCTGATTGAAATATTTAAGTGAATAATAACTAAAGTTCCGACCTTAATATTCCTCTGGTAGTTAAAAAGTTAAGAGGTTAAGTAGTTAAGCTGATGCCTTGTAAACCATTTTCTTTCTATTGGCCTTTAACTCCTCAGCCCAACTAAAGGCGGGCGATAAACTCCTTCTAACTCCTTTAACTCCTTCAAGTTTCGGTTTTACAATAGTTCGTTAAAAATTAGCCCAGCCTAAGCGGCTCTGGCAGTAAATAAAATG
>USEY01000021.1 GCA_900553815.1 uncultured Bacteroides sp. | reverse complement strand
CCTTTCGCCCATTTTCCCTGACCATTGAAAAAACCGCTTCGTTCTATGCCCCATAGATTGCTGGATATTTGATTCCATTCCCCAAAGCATTCCCATTTTCCCCATATCATCCCCCTGTCGGCATTTTAGTCGGCAGGGGCTTTTTTGTGTCCTAACTTTGCTCCTGCAATCACGAAGAAAACAGGTTGTTTCGTGGTTGCGGGAGCTTTACGTATTGAAGGCTTCCAACCATAAAAACAATAACAAAAAGCGTATGGAAAAGTTAGTATCAATCATCCAGCAACATCCCCTCGTGGCACGTCCCTACACTGCCAAGGACGGCACCCCCATGGTCTTCAACTCGCGCGGCTTCCTGCTGACCGACGGCATCGACGAGTTTTATGCCGAAATGACGGGCGACGCGGCCTTGGCCTGCCCGGAGTATGACCGAACGGTGTGGCACCGCATGCAGGGCTGCATCAAGACAAGGGCTTATACGGACAAGAACGGGGCGACGCGCTACGAAAACCAGGTGGTCATCAGCAAGCTGGTATAAGCGATTTTCAGTGGTTAGTGGTGAGTGATGAGTGATAAGTAATGAGTGATAAGTATTTATCCAGTTATCAGATAAATAGTAAATCTGATTCATCCGCACAACCCGCGTCTAAGAGATTGGCAGCTAAAAGCCGATAGGAAGTAAAGTTTACAAGGTATCGGCTTAACTCCTTACCTACCACCTGCTACCACTAACCACTAACCACTCACCATTAATCATTCACCATTTATCATTAACCATTTATCATTAACCATTAATCTTTATTGCAATCATGAACGTAAACATACAAATCAGCGACGAAGCCTACAAGGCTTTAATGAGCAACAACGGACGCCTGGAGGGCAGTCTGGGACTGGTAAGCCCCACGGAGGGCAACTTCAACGCCTATCGACGCAGCTTGGGGCGGTCGGTGAGCAAATACATCAAGCTGCCTCATGGGCGTGCCAGCGTGGGCGACCGGCATGTGAGGCTGACGCTGCGCATAGGGCTGGACGAAGCCGATGTGGTGCCGGCAGATGCCATCATGGATGAGAGCCGGCAGGCGAGTGACTTTGTAGACAGGATATTTGATGAGTAAAGTTAACTCGTCAACTTGTCAACTAACCCAAAAAATTGTAAACACATGAAATTCGGAATATCAAACAATATAAGAAGCCGGGTGGTGCGCGAATGCACCCCCGAACTGCTGAAGCGGGCGATAGACTCGCCCATGGTGGCACGCGTATGTGCCGAGATAGCCGACGCGCTGGAAGCCGTGCGCCGGGGCGAAATGTCGAGGCCTGACTTCGACACGCTGAAGGCGGAGCGCAAGCGGTCGTTGCCGGTCATCACCCCGCACGCCACCTTTGCCAACGGACGGCGGGTGAACGCTGACGCCGTGCCCTCGGGGCTGGTGATGTACGACGTGGACCACATCAGCAATCCCCGTGGCTACTACGAGGAGAAGGTGCGTGGGCGCGAGGCCGGGCTGGGCATCGTGCTGGCACACGTGACGCCGAGCCTCGAAGGGCTGCGCCTGGTATTTGTAAACCCTGCGGGAGGCATGACGCTGGCCGATGCGCAGATGTGGATGTCGCGCCAGCTGGGCGATGCTGCCTACGACGGGGCGGTGAAGGACTTGGCCCGTTGCTCGTTTCTGGTGCCGAGGGATTATATCCTTTATCTGGATGAGGAGAGGATGTTCAGTGATGTGGATGCGCCCATGGCAGATAGCAGGGAAGTATCTGTGGCTCCCCTCCTTCTGGAAGGAGGGGTGGCCGAAGGACGGGGTGGCAGGTTGGCCGTGCAGGTGTCTGACGGTGCTTTGCCTACCACCTCCCCCTGCGGGGACTCCTCCTTCCAGAAGAAGGAGAGTTCAGTTACCCAACCCTCCGCAGCAGCCCCCTTGTGCTTTCGCGGCATTCCCTACGCCTCCATCATCCAACAATGGTTCGCCCTCACCGGCGGCGAACCCGTGCAGGGCGAACGCAACACGCGCCTGCACCGCCTGGCCTCGCACCTGCGCTACATCACCGACAACGACGAGGGGCTGATGCTCCAGGTGATGCCCCGCTATGGCCTGTCGGAAGAGGAAATGAAGGGGCTGATACACTCGGCGTGCACCTCGAAATGGTACTCCACGCCCAAGGAAATGAAGGAAGCGATAGGAAATGAAGAATTAAAAATGAAGAATGAAGAATTAAGTGCTGACGATGATAAAAATTCTTCATTCGGAGGCGCAGCCGACATTCTTCATTCTGCATTAAAAGAAGAGCTTCCGCCTTCACTTCCCTCGCGCCTGCCCGACTTGATAAAGCTGCTGGTCAGCCGCACGCCCGAGGTCTATAAACCTGCCGTGGCACATGCCGTCTTCCCCCCGCTGGCGACACACCTGCACAGGGTCCGATTTTGCTACATCGACAATGTGGAGCACGAGGCCACGCTGATGAACGTGCTGATGGCGGGCACGGGTGCGGGCAAGGACTGCATATCGGAGCCCATCAACCGCATCATGGCCGACATCCGCCGGCGCGACGAGGACAACCTGCGGCGCGAGCGCGAATGGAAGCGGGAGGTCACCTCGAAAGGTGCCAACAAGGACAAGCGGCAGCGGCCCGAGGGACTGGTGATTCAGGAGATTGACGCCGACATGACCAACCCCGCCTTCGTGATGCGCATGGCCGAGGCCGACGGGCACTTCCTCTACACGAAGCTGAACGAGATTGACCAGTTTGACGCCCTGCGGGGCAGCGGACGCGGCGGGCAGCAATTTCAGATAATGTGCCTGGCCTTCGACCCCGGCAACCGCTACGGACAGACGCGCGTGGGCACGCAGAGCGTGACGGAGAAGGTGCAGATACGCTTCAACTGGAACGCCTCGACCACCATACAGAAGGGCAGGCGCTACTTTGCCAAGGTGCTGACCGACGGACCGATAAGCCGCATCAACTTCTGCACCATACCCGAGCGCGAGATTGGCGCCGACATGCCCGTGTATGGCTCGTACGACGCGGGCTTCGACGAGCAGCTTCGCCCTTACATCGAGAACCTCGTCAAGGCGCAGGGCCTCGTTGATTGCCCGCAGGCCTACAAGCTGGCGCAGAAGCTGAAGGAGGAATGTGCCGACCAGGCCCGCCTGTCGCAAAGCCGGGTGTACGAGAACCTGAGCTTCCGTGCCTTGGTCATCGCCTGGCTGAAGGCGTGCGTGCTCTACGTGGCGCAGGGTTGCAAGTGGGACAAGACGATAGAGGACTTTGTGCGCTGGTCGCTCCAGTACGACTTGTGGTGCAAGATGGAATTCTTTGGCGACGGTATTGCCCAAGCCATGAGCGAGTCTCAGGCAGAGGGCAAGCGGCATGGACGCATGAACCTGCTGACGCTGCTCCCTGACGAGTTCACCCTGACTGATGCCATCCGCATGCGCCAAAGCCAAGGCATGGATGCCGACGGCACACGCCAGATGCTCTGGCAATGGACATACCGCCATTACATTACAAAACTAACAATAAACAATAAGCAAATCTATCAAAAAACGGAACAATGGAAATCACACTGAAACGCATCGCCAAATGCAAGGACTATACGATAGGACGTCTGGAAGTGAATGGAGAGTATTTTTGTGATACGCTGGAACCTACCTGGCGTGACATCGGATGGGGACACCCCGGGCGCAAGGTAGAGGGATGCACCGCCATCCCCGAAGGCCGCTACCCCCTAGCGGTCACTTTCAGCCCGAAGTTCGGACGCTGGCTTCCGCTGGTGCTACACGTGCCCGGCTTCAAGGGCATCCGCATCCATGCGGGCAACACCGCCGACGACACCCACGGATGCATTCTGCCCGGACTAAACACACAAGTGGGGCGCGTCACGGATTCGCGCATCTACGAACGTCGCCTCACCCACCTCATGGCACAGCGACCCGAGGGCGAAGGGGTGTGGCTGACGGTGGAGTGAGAGCCATACCACTCCAACTAAAGAGAAAATCCCGACCGCAGGTTTACTGCCCACGGTCGGGATTATCAATATTTACAATTATTCAATAGTTCTGCGGTTTGCATCAACCCACCGCCTTCTCCTTCTTCCCGTCCACTTGGCATAGACAATGAGGGCTATGGCCGACACGGCGCCGATGGCGGTGAACCAATACCAGATGTAGTGGGCATGGGCCGAGGCGGCCTGCCACTCGGCAGTGGTGGCAAACTGAGCGGGGTCGGGGCAATAGGCCGTGAGCAGGATGCCCGAGAGGCCGAAGCCAAGGATGGAGGCCAGGAACGAGTGCAGGTGGCTGAAGCCCAGGTAGAGGCCTTCCTCGCCCTTGGGTGCCTGCAGGGAGAAGAACTCCATGTAGCGGGGCGAAATGAAACACTCGGCCATGGCCTGCACGGCTATGCCGACAATCATCATGACGGTGATGGGGTGCATGCCCATGATGTCGCCGCTGAAAAGGTTGCCAGCCGCCATAATCAGGGCCGAGAAGGGTATGAGGAACATGCCCACGGCCATGGAGGTGAGGGCCTTGCGGCGTGCCATGAGGCGGGTGATGAGGTTGACAAGCAGCACCACGACAAAAGGGTTGACATTGGCTATCCAGCCGGGACGGGCCGTCTCGCCAGCCATGCGGATGACGTACTTGGGCATGGTGGCATACATCTGGTGCTGAATCATCCAGAAGCCGGTGACGATGAGGATGAGCAACAACAGGCGGCCGTTGGTGAAGACCTTGCCCAGGCCGCGGAACACCTCGGCCATGCTCTTGCCCTGGCCGGTGGTATTGGCCGAATGGAAGAAGAGGAAGATGGTGATGAGGGCCACGAAGCAGAGGGTGGCGGAGAGGAAGTTGATGTAGACGTAGGCCTCGTCGCCCACCATCGAACGGAGCGGGTCGACAAAGCACTTGCCCGTGAAGGCGCCGATGTTGACCATCATGTAGAAGATGGAGTAGCCGCGCGCACGCGTCTCGGAGGTAGTCTCACGAGCCACGGAGGCCGATATGATGGACTTGATGAACGAGCCGCCAACGACAAGGATAATCATGATGGGCACGATGAGCATACGCAGGTTGCTCTGTTCGATGCCCGTAAACTGGGTCTTCTCGCCATAGACCACCAGCCCCGACGACTCCAGCATCAGGGGCAGCATGCCCAGACCCAGGTAGCCGATAGTGAGCAAGGTGAAGGCTATCAGGATGGCCTTGCGGTAGCCTATCTTGTCGGCAAAGGCGCCCGTAAACATGGGCAGGAAATAGAGACCGCCCGAGAACAGACCGGAGATAAGGCTGGCTTCGAGATCGTTGAAGCCCAAGGTGTTGGACAGATAAAGGGTGATAACAATAAAGATGGCATAGTAGGCCATACGTTCAAACAATTCAGAGGCGTTGGCAGTCCAAAACGCGCGTGAGAATTTGCTCATCGTAGTAAAGTGTTTTTAGTGACAGGTTAATACAAAAAAATAATTTTCATAATCTCTCGGCAGGCAAAGATAGTGCAAACTGAGTGAAGTTCAAACGGTGAAAAGGACAGGACACGCACTATCGGCCTCCGTGAAACAGTCTTGTAGCCCGCCAATCCAGCCTTTTTCTTAATTTTTTAGTATTGTTTTCACTACACCAAACAAAATAAATACTAACTTTGCGGTCAAACAAAACAAAACGAACATACTACACTTTTAAATAAAACAGAGAATTATGACAATTGATCAATTCAACTTTGCCGGTAAAAAGGCATTCGTTCGTGTGGACTTCAATGTACCTCTGGACGAAAATTTCAACATCACAGATGATACCCGCATCCGTGCCGCTCTTCCTACCCTGAAGAAGATTTTGGCCGATGGCGGTAGTTTGATTATCGGTTCCCACCTGGGACGTCCGAAAGGCGTAACAGAGAAATACTCTCTGAAGCACATCCTGAAGCACGTATCAGAACTGCTGGGCGTTGAAGTACAGTTTGCCAACGACTGCATGGGTGAGGAAGCTGCCGTTAAGGCTGCTGCCCTGCAACCGGGTGAAGCCCTGCTGCTGGAAAACCTGCGTTTCTATGCAGAAGAGGAAGGCAAGCCCCGTGGTCTGGCCGACGATGCTACCGACGAAGAGAAGGCTGCTGCCAAGAAGGCCGTAAAAGAAAGCCAGAAGGAATTCACCAAGAAGTTGGCTTCTTATGCTGACTGCTACGTGAACGACGCTTTCGGTACCGCTCACCGCGCACACGCTTCTACGGCACTGATTGCTAAATACTTCGACAAAGACCACAAGATGTTCGGTTACCTGATGGAGAAGGAAGTAAAGGCTGTAGACAAAGTGTTGAACGATATCCACCGTCCTTTCACTGCCATCATGGGTGGTTCTAAGGTTTCTTCTAAGATTGAAATCATCGAGAACCTGCTGAACAAGGTAGACAACCTGATTATTGCCGGCGGTATGACTTATACCTTCACCAAGGCTATGGGTGGCCAGATTGGTATCTCTATCTGCGAGGACGACAAGCTTGACCTGGCTCTCGACCTGATGAAGAAGGCA
The DNA here is from genome assembly GCA_900553815.1 of uncultured Bacteroides sp. Taxonomy (GTDB): domain Bacteria; phylum Bacteroidota; class Bacteroidia; order Bacteroidales; family Bacteroidaceae; genus Bacteroides. Next base: position 39,037 of record USEY01000021.1, on the reverse strand, counting down.
AAAGAAAAAGGTGTAAACCTGGTACTGGCTGTAGATGCCAAGATTGCCGACAGCTTCTCTAACGATGCCAACACGAAGTTCTGCAACGTAAACGAAATACCCGACGGATGGGAAGGTCTGGATATAGGTCCTGAGACTGAGAAAATCTTCGCTGAAGTTATCAAGGGTTCTAAGACTATCTTGTGGAACGGCCCGACAGGCGTGTTCGAATTCGACAACTTCACTCACGGTTCTCGTGCCGTAGGCGAAGCTATCGTTGAGGCTACCAAGAACGGTGCATTCTCATTGGTAGGTGGTGGCGACTCAGTAGCTTGTGTCAACAAGTTCGGTCTGGCCAGCGGCGTATCTTACGTTTCTACCGGTGGTGGCGCATTGCTGGAAGCTATCGAAGGAAAAGTTCTTCCGGGTATCGCTGCTATCAACGAATAAGAACAATAAATTATAATGTAAAAAGGCAGCTCTTTTTGAATAAAAGGGGTTGCCTTTTTTAAGTTTTGAGTATTGAGTTTTGAGTATTAAGTTTTGAGTTAGTGGACGAAGAAGAGATTTTTTAGACGCGGATGAGGCGGATGAAGCGGATTGTTTTTCCAGGTAATGAGTTTTCACTCTCACCTCTCTAATTTCAACCCTCCACTCTCACCTCCCAACTTTCAACTCTCAACCCTCAACCCTCAACTTTCAACTCTCAACTTTCAACTCCCAACTATTCCCCCTACTTTTCCAAACGATGAAAAAAAGTTTCCTTACCCTGATACTAATACTGACCACCTGCCTGCTACATGCCCAAGGAGCCGATAGCACCAGGCTGAAGGAGGTGATTAACACACTGAAAGACCGCATCACCCTCTCGGGCTACACCCAGCTGGCATATACCTATAGCGATGCCGGAGAGGAGAATACAAATACATTCGACATCAAGCGCGTGATACTGATGGCGCGCGGACAGATTACCGACCACTGGTCGTGCTACTTCATGTATAGCTTTGCCAACACTGGCAAGATATTGGAAGCCTATACCGAATACAAGTTCCTGCCCGAGCTGACCGTGCGCGTGGGGCAATTCAAGACCATGTTCACCATTGAGAATCCCATATCGCCCTGCTTCGTGGAGCTGATAAACTGCTACTCGCAGGCCTCCAACTACCTGGCCGGCATCGACGGAAGCGACCCGCTCTATGGCTCAAATAGCGGACGCGACCTGGGGCTGCTGCTCTATGGCGACCTGTTCAACAAGTATGTCAGCTACAACCTGGCTCTGATGAACGGACAGGGTATCAACAAGAAAGACGGAAACAACCAGAAGGACATTGTAGGCGGCCTGACCGTAAGACCCTTGGGCTGGCTGGCCTTGAGCGGTTCATTCATCAAAGGTAAAGGATGTGCCGTAGCCACTTCCGAGTTCAACCCCGACATTGCGGTGGGCCAGAGCTATGACCGCAACCGCTGGGCCGTGGGTGCCACTATCAAGACAAAGCCCATTGACCTGCGTGCCGAATATCTGGAAGGCAAGGACGGAGCAGTGAAAAGCAATGGCGGCTATGCCGTGGCATCTGTTCATGTATTGCCCAAGTTCGACCTCATTGCCTCTTACGACTACCTGAACAAGAACAAAGCGGCCGACCTGAAACAGACCAACTACGTGGCGGGCGTACAATGGTGGTTCTACCCCAAATGCCGCCTGCAACTACAATATACCTATTGCGACCCTCATCGGTCAGAAGCCTACAACCTGCTACAAACACAGGTGCAGGTGAGGTTCTGAAAAATGAAGAATGGAGAATGAGGAATGAAGAATTTACCACTTACAACTAACCACTTACAACTTATCACTTACAACTAACCATTTACCACTAACCGCTGATTAACGCCACTACCATTATGAACGAACAAACCATCAGAGAACAATACCAACGCATCGTCAGCCTGCTGAAAGCCCAAAGGCTGAAGGAAGCCATGGAGCTGACTGCCTCGTTGCTGATAAAGGGCCTTGCCTACTTTACATTGCAAGAGACCTTGGAAGGAGCGAAAACATCGTACAACCTCATGCTACAATACCTGAGGCAAGGCATGGACGACCCCGCACGCCACCAGCTCTATCGTCAACTGATGCGTGACATTTGGGAAGTGGCCGACCAGGCATTGATACACGCTCTCGACAGCGTGTCGAGCAACTACTACCACACCCAGCGCAGAACCAGGAGAGACGATCCACACGACGGACGGATGCTGGAAAACATGCTGAAGGAGCTGGAAGGATATACGGACAACCTGGCCGTGTGCCAGGTGTTGCCCGACGACAAGACGAGCCTCTACAACCTGCTGAAGCGTCACGAAGAACTGAAACGCGAACTCTTCCTGAACACCTGGTGCAACAGCTGCTGGAGCCGGGAAGAGCAGGCGGCCGCCAATGCCTTTATTGCCTCTACCTCAGTGCCCTACCGCGACCTCAGCCTGCTTGTCAGTGCCGTCACCATGAGCCTGCTGGCCTGCTTCGATAGCCGCAAGATGTCGTGGCTGCTATCGGCATGCAGCCTGAAGGAGACCAATGCGTCGCAACGCGCCTTCATCGGACTGGCCATCTGCATGCAGCAATACGAAGACCGCCTGCAATTCTATCCCGAACTGACGGCGCGCCTGTCGTTGCTGGCCGACGACAAACACTTTGTCAACGGGCTGAATCAGGTGTACATCCAATTGCTGCGTAGCCGCGAGACTGAAAAGATAGACAAGAAGATGCGCGAGGAAATCATACCCGAAATGATAAAGAGCGCGGGGCTGATGCGCAACATGAAATTCGGCTTCGAAGAACCTGCCGACGAGGACGACCGCAACCCCGACTGGGAATCGGCCATGGAGCAGTCGGGCCTGGGGGACAAAATCAGGGAGATGAGCGAGCTGCAAATGGAAGGCGCCGACGTCTACATGAGCACGTTCTCCCAACTCAAGGGCTATCCCTTCTTCCGCGAAATACAGAACTGGTTCTATCCGTTCGACAACATGCAGTACGACGTAGCCCGCGAATCGGGCACGGCCCTGTCCGACGACAAGTCGGTCCTCTCCCTCATCCTGCAATCGGGCTTCTTCTGCAATAGCGACAAATATTCGCTTTTCTTCACCCTGACCCAGCTTCCCGAGTCGCAACGCGGCATGATATTCAGCCAGCTGGGTGCCCAAGGCATGGATGAAATGATGGATGAGCAACGTAGTGAAAGCCTGCGCCAGTCGGCCATGCGTGCCGACCTGGTAGGCAACCAATACATCCACGACCTCTACCGTTTCTTCAAGCTCTACCAGCGCCGGCACGAGTTTCCCGACATCTTCAAGAAAGAACTGGCCCTGCACCGCATCGGATTGCTCAAGAATATTCTGTGCAAACCCGAGTTGCTGAAGCCTGTGGCCGACTTCCACTTCCAGAAGGAACATCCTGCCGAGGCCTTGGAAATATACCGCCTGCTGGAAAATATGGGCAGCACCGACGCTGAAGTCTTCCAGAAAATGGGCTATTGCCTGCAAAAGGAGAAACGCTACGGCGAGGCCATCGATGCCTATCGCAAGGCCGACATACTGAAACCCGACAACGTATGGACCATCCGCCACATGGCCACCTGCTACCGGCAGACACGCCGCTATGATGAGGCGCTGGAATACTACAAGAAGGTAGAAGCCATACAGCCCGAGAACCACAATATCCTGTTCTTCATAGGCTCTTGTCTGGCCGAACAGGAACGCTACGACGAGGCCCTGCAATACTTCTTCAAGCTGGACTATCTGGAAGAGAACTGCCTGAAGGCATGGCGCGCCATTGGCTGGTGCTCCTTTGTCTGCGGCAAGTACGAGCAGGCACAACGCCACTACGAGAAGGTGCTCTCCGCTCCTGCTCCCAAAGGCGGAAAGAAAACCTCGGCAAACAGCCCCATAGCTGCCGACTACCTGAATGCCGGCCATACCGCATGGAAGTTGGGCAATCTGGAGTCAGCCGTAGCCTTCTACCGGCAAGCCCTGTTGCTATGCGATAGCCGCGAAGCCTTCATTGAACTCTTTGAAAAGGACCGCCCCAGCCTGCTGGCACAAGGCATTTGCGAAGAAGACATACCGCTGGTACTCGATATGATTTGAGGTGACAAATTGACAAGGGAACGAGGGGACAAGTCTACAAGATAGGTTGATACTCCTTGTGGTCTCGTTAACTTGTTTACTTGTCAACTCATCCACCCGTCAACTAAACTAAATACGCACCCCATGGAACTACTCGTCTACAAAGCTTCCGCCGGCTCGGGCAAGACCTTTACCCTGGCCGTGGAATACATCAAGCACCTCATACAGAACCCCCGAGCCTACCGCCAGATACTGGCCGTCACCTTCACCAACAAGGCTACGGCCGAGATGAAGGAGCGCATCCTGCAACAGCTCTATGGCATCTGGACAGGCGACCAGGGCTCCGATGCCTACCTGACACGCATCAAGGAAGACCTCGGCACCCAACAGCAGTGGGACGACAACGAGCTGCGCCAACGTGCCGGCACGGCCCTGCTCTACATGCTACACGACTACAGCCGCTTCCGCGTGGAGACCATCGACTCCTTCTTTCAGTCCGTCATGCGCAACCTAGCCCGCGAACTGGAGCTGAGCCCCAACCTGAACATTGAGCTGAACAACGACGAGATACTGAGCCAGGCGGTGGACAGCCTCATCGAGAAGCTCACTCCTACCTCGCCCGTACTGGCCTGGCTGCTCGACTACATCAACGAGCGCATTGCCGACGACAAGCGTTGGAACGTGTCGGACGAAGTGAAAAGCTTTGCCCGCAACATCTTCAACGAGGAATATATTGAACGGGGCGAAGCCCTGCGACTGAAGATGCGCTCGCCCCAGGTAGTGAAGCTCTACCGCGAACTGCTGCAAGGCATGGAGGCCGAAGCCACCAAGCAGATGAAAGCCCTCAGCGAACGCTTTGAGGCCGAACTGGACGGACGTAACCTGTCGCCCGACGACCTGAAGAACGGGTCGCGAGGCATAGGCAGCTACTTCCGCAAGCTGCGCGACGGCAAACTGAGCGACAAGGACGTGCTGAACGCCACCCTGCAAAACTGCCTGGCCGATGCCGCCAACTGGACCACCAAGACCTCCAGCCGCAAGGACGACATCATCCGCCTGGCGCAGACTACCCTCATCCCCCTGCTGGAAGAGGCCGAACGGCTCCGTCCCCGTTGTTGCCGCACCATCAACAGCTGCCGCCTGTCGTTGCAACACCTCAACAAACTGCAACTGCTCAACTACATAGACGAGGAAGTAAGGGAGCTGAACCGCGAGCATAACCAGTTCCTGCTATCCGACACCAACGCCCTGCTCCACAAACTGGTGCGCGAGGGCGACTCCTCGTTTGTCTTCGAGAAGCTGGGTACCAACATACGCAACGTGATGATTGACGAGTTTCAGGACACCAGCCGTATGCAATGGGACAACTTCCGCCTGCTCCTGCTCGAAGGCCTTTCGCAAGGCGCCGACAGCCTCATCGTGGGCGACGTGAAGCAGTCCATCTACCGCTGGCGAAACGGCGACTGGCGCATACTGAACGACTTGGGAAGAAAAGAGAACCGCAACGACACCGCCAACCCCACGGAAGGTACAGCCGCCGCCCTCGACCGCTTTCCCATCCGCGTGGAAACCCTGAAGACCAACCGCCGAAGCGAGGCCAACATCATCCACTTCAACAACCGCCTTTTTGACGCCGCCGTAGACTACCTCAGCCTGCTCCACCTGAACGAGCTGAAAGAAGAATGCCTGCCCCTAAAGCGGGCCTACGCCGACGTGGCGCAAGAGTCACCCAAGAAGGAGGCAAAAGGCTATGTCAAGGTGTCCTTCCTGGAACCCGACGATGAAAACGACTATACCAGCGTCACCCTGCAAGCCCTTGGCCAAGAAGTGACCCGCCTGCTGGACAACGGCATCCGGCTGAACGACATCGCCATTCTGGTGCGCAAGAACAAGAACATACCGCCCATAGCCGACTACTTCGACCAGACGCTCCACCTGCCCGTCGTATCCGATGAAGCTTTTCGGCTGGATGCCTCGCAGGCCGTGTGCATGCTCATCGATGCCCTGCGCTACCTGTCCGACCCCGCTCAGGAGATAGCCCGCGCCTCGCTGACCCTGAACTACACCGCCCTGGCCGCCGAGGAAGAACCAGCCGCCACCAATACCGCCGACTGGGATGCCCGCCTCACCGCCCAACCTCAGGAAGCCCTGCCGCCAGCGTTTACCGACCGCCTGCACGAGTTGCGCCTGATGCCCCTCTACGAATTGCTTGAAGAGCTGTTCAGCCTCTTCGGCCTGTCGCGCATGCAGCAGCAGGACGCCTACCTCTTTGCCTTCTTCGACGCCGTGACCGACTATCTTCAGACCAACTCGTCGGACATCGATGCCTTCCTGCACTTCTGGGACGAAACCCTCTGTGGCAAGACCATCCCCAGCGGCGAACTCAACGGCATACGCATCCTGTCCATCCACAAGTCCAAGGGACTGGAGTTCCACACCGTCCTGATTCCTTTCTGCGACTGGAAAATAGAGAACGAGACCAACAACCAGCTGGTGTGGTGTGCCCCCGCCGAGGAGCCCTACAACTCGCTGGACCTTGTACCCGTCAACTACTCGCCCCTCATGGCACAGTCCGTCTACCGCCCCAACTACCTGCAAGAGCGGCTACAGCTGTGGGTGGACAACCTCAACCTGCTCTACGTGGCCCTGACCCGCGCAGGCAAGAACCTCATACTTTGGAGCCGCAAAGACCAGCGCGGCACCATGTCCGAGTTGTTGTCCAACGCCCTGCCCCAGGTGGCCAACGCGGGCGAAGGACAATGGGACGCCCACCTCTGTTGCTACGAAAGCGGCAACCTCTGCCCCTCGGACGCTCCCGACAAGGCCAACCATGCCAGCACCAACAAACTGGCACAACCCGCCACCAAGCTACCCGTAGGCATGGAAAGCATGAGGCACTACGTAGAGTTCCGCCAGTCCAACCGCTCGGCCGACTTCATTGCCGGCGTCGACGAGGAAGAGTCTGACAACCGCTTCATCAACCGCGGCCGCCTGCTCCACACCCTCTTCTCGGCCATCGAAACCGAGCAGGACATTGACACCGCCATTGACCGCCTGGTGTTCGAAGGCGTCATCAGCAACCGCCAGACCGAAGACGAAGTACGCCAGCTGACGCACAAAGCCTTCAGCCTGCCGCAGGTGAAAGACTGGTACTCGGGCCGCTGGCGGCTGTTCAACGAGTGCGACATCATCTGGATGGAAGACGGCACACTACGCACCCGCCGCCCCGACCGCGTGATGATGCAGGGCGACAACATCGTGGTGGTCGACTTCAAGTTCGGCAAGCCCCGCAAGCAATACAACCGGCAGGTGCAGGACTACATCAACCTGCTCATACGCATGGGCTACCCGGCCGAACACATCAGCGGCTACCTGTGGTATGTGGAACAAGGAAAGCTAGAACGCGTATGACCCCCAGCACATAACCATGCAGATTCCCCTATAAAAAGGAATCAGGCCCCCTACCCCCTTGTTGACTCGTCAACTTGTCAACCCGTCAACTAAAAAACTTATAAACTCAAAAACTCATCAATTAGGAAACTAAGAAATTAAAAAACAAATCCTCGTCAACTTGTCAACTCGTCAACTAAAAAATTTATAAACTCAAAAACTCAAAATATGGAAACCTTCCTCCACCTTGTCGCCCGCGACCTCTACCAGAAGACAGGAAACGACCTGAGCCGCACGGCCGTGGTCTTTCCCAACAAACGCGCCAGCCTCTTCTTCAATGAATATCTGGCCGCCCAAAGCGACCGTCCCCTCTGGTCGCCCGCCTACATCAGCATCAGCGACCTCTTCAACCAGTTGTCGCCCCTGAAAACGGGCGACCCCATCCGCCTGGTGTGCGAGCTCTACAAGGTCTTCCGCCAAGAGACAGACAGCCAGGAGACACTGGACGACTTCTACTTCTGGGGCGAGCTGCTCATCAGCGACTTTGATGATGTGGACAAAAACCTGGTAGATGCCGACAAGCTGTTCTCCAACCTACAGGACCTGAAGAACATCATGGACGACTATGACTTTCTGGACAAGGAACAGGAGGAGGCCATCCAACAATTTTTCCAGAACTTCTCCATCGACAAGCGCACGGTGCTGAAGGAACGGTTCATCTCGCTTTGGGACAAGCTGGGCGCCATCTACCACGCCTTCCGCTCCAATCTGGAAGCACTGGGTATTGCCTACGAGGGCATGATGTACCGTCGCGTCATGGAGCAATTGCGCCCCGCCGACCTGCGCTACGACCAGTACATCTTCGTTGGTTTCAACGTGCTCAACAAGGTGGAGACCCGCTTCTTCCAGCTCCTGCAAGAGGCCGGCAAGGCACGCTTCTACTGGGACTACGACGTGTTCTACACCCGTCTGCCCCACGAGCAGACACCACCCTTCACCCACGAGGCGGGCGAATTCATCCTGCGCAACCTCAAGCTGTTTCCCAACGAGCTGCCCGAGTCGTGCTTCGACGCCCTGCGCCGTCCCAAGCAGGTGACCTACATTTCCTCGCCCACCGAGAACGCCCAGGCACGCTACCTGCCGCAATGGATTCGCACCGTCGTGCTACCCACCGGCGTGGCCGAAAAGGAGAATGCCGTAGTGCTCTGCAACGAGTCGCTGCTCCTGCCCATCCTCCATGCCATCCCCTCCGAGGTGAAGAACGTCAACATCACCATGGGCTTCCCCCTGGCACAGACACCCGTCTATAGCCTGGTCAACGCCCTCATCGAGCTGCAAACCACCGGCTACCGCCCCACGACGGGTTGCTACACCTACCAGTCGGTGCTCAGCGTGCTGAAGCATCCCTATACCCGACGCCTGTCGGCCGCCGCCGAGGCGCTGGAGCAATCGCTCGTGCAGAACAACCGTTTCTATCCGTTGCCCTCCGAGCTGAAGCAGGACGACTTCCTGCAACTGGTCTTCACGCCTCTCAGCGGCTCAGCCCCGCTTTGCGCCTACCTCAGCGAGGTGCTCAAGCAGGTGGCAGTACTCTATCGTGCCGAGCCCGACACTCCTGCCTCCGACGACATCTTCAACCAGCTCTACCGCGAATCGCTGTTCAAGGCCTACACCATCGTGGGCCGCCTGCTCAGCCTGATGGAAAGCGGCGACCTGACCCTGCGCACCGACACACTGAAGCGTCTGCTGGGCCGCCTGCTCACCGCCGCCTCCATACCTTTCCACGGCGAGCCGGCCATCGGCTTGCAGGTCATGGGTGTGCTCGAGACGCGCAACCTCGACTTCCGCAACCTCATCCTCCTCTCCCTCAACGAGGGTAAGCTGCCCAAGGCAGGAGGCGAGGCTTCCTTCATCCCCTACAACCTGCGCAAGGCCTTCGGCATGACCACCATCGAACACAAGAACGCCGTCTATGCCTACTACTTCTATCGCCTCATACAGCGTGCCAAGCATGTCACCCTGCTCTACAACACCTCATCCGACGGGCTGAACCGCGGCGAAATGTCGCGCTTCATGCTCCAGTTCCTGGTCGAGTCGCCCCACCCCATTGAACGCCGCTACATCGAGGCAGGCCAGTCGCCCCAGTCGGCACGCACGATATGCATTGCCAAGGACGAGGCCGTGATGCGACGCCTGTGCGACGCCTTCGACACCCGTATCCATCCACGTGCCGTCCTCTCGCCCTCGGCCCTCAACGCCTATCTCGATTGCCGCCTCAAGTTCTACTACCGCTACATTGCCCGCCTCAAGGCACCCGACGAGGTGAGTGCCGAGATAGATTCCGCCCTCTTCGGTACCATCTTCCACCGCACGGCCGAGCTCATCTATACCGACCTCACCGCCCACGGCAAGGAGATAAGCCGCGACACCATCGAACAGCTGCTGCGCAACCCTGCCCGCATCAGCAACTACGTGGACCGCGCCTTCAAGGAAGACTTCTTCCACCTGCCCGAAAACGAGAAGGCACAATACAACGGCACGCAGCTGATACATGCCAGCGTCATTGCCTCCTACATCAGGCAACTGCTGCGCAACGACCTGCGCTATGCCCCCTTCCGCATGGAGGCCATGGAGAAGCACATCAGCGAAGACATCAGCGTAGATACCCCTCAGGGCACGCTTCCCCTGCGCATAGGTGGAACGGTGGACCGCATGGATGCCAAGGGCGACACCCTGCGCATTGTCGACTACAAGACCGGTGGCTCGCCCAAGACGCCCGAAAGCATCGCCCAGCTCTTCCAGCCGGCCGAAGGCCGTCCGGGCTACATCCTACAGACGTTCCTCTACGCCGCCATCCTCTGCCGCCAGCAGCCGCTCAAGGTATCGCCCGCCCTGCTCTACATCCACCGGGCTGCCTCCGAGGCCTACTCGCCTGTCATCGAAATGGGTCCCGCCCGCCAGGCCAAAACGCCGGTGAGCAACTTCTCCTTCTACGACGACGAGTTCCGCGCCTTCCTCCGCGCCCTGCTGCAAGAGATATTCAGCCCCAAGGAAGCCTTCACGCAGACCGAACACACCAAGCTGTGCCAGTATTGCGAATATGGTAGTTTATGCGGTAGGGGATAACAAGTTATAAATGCGACAGATAAGCTGGCAGGACAACAAAAATCATGGGAATGTATTCAAATAAAGTTTAACTGTCATTCTGAGCGATGCTCAGAATGACAGTCTTTTTGATAGTTGATTTTTAGTTTGATATATCCTCATATTCATCTTACATAATCCAAATCACCCAACATGCGGTTTATAAGATTCCGCAGATTATATTTAAAACCTTCGTTTTGCTGATATTCCTTATACAAAGACATATCCCCTTTACGTTTCTGCCTGATAATGCGGTCTATAATGATAGCCATAGCCTCATCCACAGCCTGCTTATCAGGATTTCCCACAACAAGTGTCTGATAATCTTCATCTTCCGTTACAGCCTTTGTAATACTTAGTAATTTAGCTTTCTGATCATCAGGAGTGGCATCCCATCCCTTAAACCACCGTTCATTAAATTCTTTCAAAATCATATCCAACGGATCTTTCGGCTCTGCATCATCCCCTCCGGCATTTACCATCACCGGTTTATTAGGCTCTATTACTGTTTCGCCGGCATCAAGCATTATCGTTTCATTTAGGGCTGTACGGCGTAGTCCGTAAGTATTTAAATCAACATAATCAAGCAAGTCTTTTATCTCACTTCCACCGTTGGGCTCAATATAAAGTTCAGGAATAAGAAAACGTAAAAACCAAAACAACTTCTCCCAATCCTTGATTTCATAACTCATAATAGCAGCCGCCTTGGAATAGACCTTAACAAATTGCTTGCACTTCATTTTAAAATCCGCCTTACCATTTTCTGCCCATTCAATTTCCAGGTTAAAGCGTTGTGCTGCCGCATCAATTATAGGAGCCCATTTATCTGCTTCCTCTCCATGAATATACAAATCGATAAACTCATTCACTTCGTCCATATCGAACACGCCCATACCAAGCAATGTAGCTTTGAGTTCATGAAGGATATTTATATCTGTAGCTTCAGCCAATGTAGTAGCAGTATAAAACGGGTCAAAAGCTTCCTTTATGTCTTCCTTTTTATTATAGAAATCAAGTACGAACAAATCTTCACTAAGTTTACCGAGGTCTGGTGCCGCCCGGTTAAGCCGCGACAATGCCTGCACGGCCAGCACCCCATCCAAAGGTTTATCAACATACATGGCACACAGTTTGGGCTGGTCAAAGCCTGTCAGATATTTATTGGCAACCACCAGAATACGATAATCATCCGACTCAAATCTTTCAGCCGTCTGACTATCCGGGAATCCATTCATTTCTGCCTCCGTATAACGACGTATGGCATAATAATCTGTTACAGAATCTGCCGCTACCTGGGTAGCAGTGTCATGCCCGGAACCACCATTCCATAAAGATTTCTCTCTAATCTGTTTCTCGCCTGAAAAAGCTATCAATATCTTGTATGGCAGTTTCCTGTCTTCAATCAACTTCTGCAATGCCTTATAATAAAGAATGGCACACTCAATATCCTTAGTCACGACCATGGCTTTTGCCTTTCCTTTCAGCTTATGATTGCGGAATATTTTGGCATCAAAGTGAGTCAGCATAATATCTGCTTTTGCCTCGATAGTTCCGGGTTCTCTTTCCACTGCCTTGCGAAGCAATTTCTGTGCCTTCTCATTATTAAATTCAGGATTATCCTCAATGCTTTTGGTCAGCTCATAATAACTTTTATACGTCGTATAATTGGACAAGACATCCAGAATAAAACCTTCCTCAATAGCCTGTTTCATGCTATACAGATGGAAGGGATGAAACTTTCCCTCTTCATCCTCCGTTCCAAACCGTTCAAGTGTTTCCTTTTTCGGAGTAGCCGTAAAGGCAAAATAAGAACAATTCGTACTCATCTTGCGGTCTTTCATCAGCTTATCCAAAAGCTCATCCGTATCAGCTCCCTCACAATCCATATCTTTCTGGATAGCCTTGTTTACACTGTCGGCAGCAATGCCCGACTGCGAGCTATGCGCCTCGTCTATGATAATGGCAAAATTATGGTCGCTCACATCCGATATGGAATCGCATATAAAAGGAAATTTCTGAATGGTAGTGACTATAATGCGCTTACCATCCTCAATAGCTTTCTTCAAATCTTTAGATGTATCGGCATGAGCCACTATCTTTTCACTCTTGCCAAATGCTTTGATATTGTCTGTTATCTGCTTGTCCAGCAATCGGCGGTCCGTAACGATAATCACAGAGTCATACAACCTCGAATCAAGCGACTTGGCACGAACAGCATCCATTGTAGCAGGACATACATCAATCAGTTTGTATGCCAGCCAGGTAATCGAGTTGGATTTTCCTGAACCGGCCGAATGTTCAATCAAATAAGTCTTGCCAACACCGACCATTGCCACATCCTCTACCAACTTACTGACCACATCAAGCTGATGAAAACGCGGGAATATAAGCCTTTTGGCATTCGACATGATGTGAGGCACTTTCTTCTGGGTCTTTGTTTCCCCGTAATCAAACAGTACATAATTCATGATTATGTCTGCCACTATATCCTTCCTGAGTACCTTTTCCCACATGTAAGCCGTTTTATACCCGCCGCCTGCATGTACAGGATTCCCTGCTCCTTGCCCGTCGGGAAGCCCCAGGTTAAAGGGCATGAAGAAAGTTTTGCCCAAATTCAGTCTGGTAGTAAAATACACCTCATTTTTATCCATTGTGAAGTGGGCAAGACACCGGCCAAACTTCAGCAACGTTTCTTTCGGATTCCGCTCTTCCTTGTATTGCTTCTGCCCGTCATACTTTGCGGTCTGGTGTGTCCAAGGATTTTTGAACTCAAAGGTAAACAAAGGCAAGCCGTTTACATACAACACCATATCTATCTCCAGCCCCGAATTACTCACCGAGAATGTCTGCTGGCGAGTAATAGAAAACTGGTTTTGCGTATATTTTTCCTTAGACAACAGGCTGTCTGCCGACGAAGGCTTGGGATAAAACATCGTAATGTGAATATTGTCTATGTCCACGCCTTTTCTAAGCACCTCAATAATGCCAAACGTATCAATCGCTTTAGACAACTGTTTGGGCAGCTCGGTTTCAATGTTCTTACCTTTGTATTCGTCAAGCACTTCCTGCTGGGTCGTTCTCAAAAACGACCAAAGACGGCGCATATCAAAAGCATACTTCTTGTCGGACATATCCTTGGGCAGTCCCCAATAATATTTATCGGCATCTGGAGACTGCACATCCGCATCTATATGGCCGGACTGCTGACGCTCCTCTAATGTCGTACCAATGAGTGCTTTCTCTATCAAAGCCTCAAAAGCCTGCTCATTTGTTTTAGATGCGTTCATGATATTTTTACTTTTCCGGTTACTACATCATTGATGATTATTTGTTTGCGCTCTTGAAGAAGAATGATCTGCTTGTTTGCAACTTTTATTGCATTATTTATAGGGACAAGCTCCTCTTTTATTTTATCGGCAATTATTATCTGTTCACAAACAGGAGGAACTGTAACTTTCAATTTTTCCAAAGTTCTCATACCTATATTTTGTTGTGTTCCATAACTCCACCCTAACTGAACTTGAAATTGATAAAAATTAGACTGTAATACAAAAAATAAATAATTTGGATTCATTATTTGTTGATTACATCTAAAAACAGCAAGTGGAGACCAAATCGTAAACTTAACATCAGTCTCTACTATTGCAACCTTTCCTGTTGTTGCACCTGATTTTATCATATATATATCATATTTTTGCGGTATATATTTTTTACAACATTCATCATAAAATGCTTTTGAAATATATCCTCTAATATGATTAAAATTTATTCCTCCATTACCCATGGAAACTGCTTCGGCAGAGACGAAAGGAATACCATTATCATATAACAACGGAGTTTCATGAGGACCGTCTGTTATTGGCATTGACAGGGTAAACAAAGTCTTCATAACATCCCAATGTTCAGGAATCTCCCCAATCCAATCCACCCCACTATCTTTCATTGGAACATCAGGATTAAGTCCTTTTGTTACTGCATTATTGATAATAATCTGCTTACGCTCATTCAAAAAATCTATCATCTTTTGCTGCTGAGCTATGGCTTCATCTATCTTTAATGTTATTTTATCAAGATAATCGGCAATGGATTGTTGTTCTAAAAATGGAGGAATTGCAATTTTATAAGACATGAAAGAATCTAATGGAATAGTTTTTCTTAGCCCTTTATATAAAGGCTTAAACTGTTTCCTATTATCTATACTTAAAAAAAGATATAACAAGAACCGATTAGAAACGTCATCCCTCTTACAAGAAAAGACATCATAAGCACCGGTTATCATCCCCTCATAATTTGATAATCCAACTGCTCTTGGTGTTTCTTCATTATCAAAATTACAAAATACAAAATCATTTCTACGGACAATTTTATATATGTCAAAAGATGAAGGAAATTTACCTGTAGGATTATCCATATTCCTTTTAATAATACCTCGCAATGTAAGAGATAATAAATCATATTTATATGAAAAGCTACCAACGATTTCTTTTTTTTCTTGCAGAATATATTTTAATGCATAAAGTTTCCAATGACTTGGAATTTCCCCAATCCATTGTACACCACTGTCTTTATATTCACTATACCTTTCCATGCTTACATCAGTTCAAACAGTGTTTTAATAAATCCTTGACTTTGTTCATCTAACGCAAGAATATCCCGTTCATTCTCTTCAAGAGAACGCAACGGAGCAGGCTTATAAAAATACTTGTTGAAAGAAATCTCACATCCTATTTTCGTCTGCGGCAGATTAATCCAAGCATCTCCTACGTATGGACGAACCTCCCGCTGGAAATAATCGTATATATCTTCTTTCACAGGTATCTTTTCATTATCACGAAGCTCGCTGTCCGATTCATATTCCACATACACACCCCTTCTCACGGAAGTATAGCCATAATCTGCCAGTCTGTCGTCGGCAATGCCATAAGTCGCCAGAAGTATTTCTATATCTTTGCTACTTGCCTTATGCTCCTTCTTCACAACCGGCTGAGCCTCCGGGTCAGTTACAGACATAGCCCTGGATATAGTCTTCAGCTCGGAAGCACTTACATCCAGTTTCAGTTCTTTTGCCGCCGCACTTACCTTTGCCAAGAATATATTATAATTCATATAAACATCCGTACCAACCGCTTTCATCAGAGCTTTGGCTGCATTCATTAAGCGTCGACGGTCATTCCAGGCTTTTGCCGAAATGAGTTTATCAAGTTTCTTGTCTGTCAGTTTTATCTCATGGTCATTCAAATGTTCTTTAATGGCAGGTTTCTCAACATCCAAACCTATAAAAACCTTTTCCTTATAGGTCTGATACAGCCATTGGCTCAGTTCAAGTTCACTGTTATCATAAAGCATTTCGTCAATCCTTATCATATTGAACTGGCAGCGAAGACGCAATGGCCGTTCAATGACCACATTGTAATAACGGAAATCATCACCGTCAAAAATCTTAGAACCCACTTTGCAGCTGTCGTTGGCATCCTGCTCCACAAAATCCATATATACCTCCAGAATAGCCTTGCGATAGGTTTCTGAAATGGTACAATTTCTTGAACCCTGATTTTTTCTTAACTTTTCAAAAGCCTGCGACGCATCAATCAGTTGTATCTTTCCTTTCCTCTTGTCGGATTTCTTATTGGTCAGCATCCAGACATAAGTGGAAATACCCGTATTATAGAATATATTATTGGCCACTGTATGATGGCTTCAACCAAATCGTTCTCTACAAGATAACGGCGTATATTGCTTTCGCCGCTACCGGCATCACCGGTAAACAACGACGAACCGTTATGAATGGAAGCCACCCGGCTACCCTGTGGCTGAAACTCAAGCGACTTCATTTTATGAACCTCTTCCAGAAGAAAAAGTAACTGACCGTCTGACGTGCGCGGAGTAGAATCAACCACCTCTTCGTCACCCGCAAAATTGGTCAGAGCCAGTTCAAACCGATGATCGAGAAGGGTCTTTTCATGGTAGATTTTCTTTTTGTCTTCCTTCCACGACTTGCCATAAGGAGGATTGGTAATCATATAACCGAAGGATTTTTCCGCAAAAAAATCTTCAGTCAACGTATTTCCCCAATGTATGCCGCTCGGGTCTACTCCTTTAATGATAAGGTCGGATTTACAGATGGCATAAGTTTCAGGGTTTATCTCCGTACCTGACAACTGAATGGCAATGCTCCTTACTCCCAAGTCAAGCAGATATTCTCGGCTCTCGGTAAGCATACCTCCAGAACCACATGCGGGATCGTACAATGTAATTATCTTGGGAAGATTCTCTTTGACAGGTTCAAATACCAGATGAGCCAAAAGCGAAATAGCGTCTCTCGGTGTAAAATGTTCTCCCGCTTCCTCATTGTTTTCCTCATTGAATCGGCGGAGCAGCTCTTCAAAAACAGTTCCCATACCTACATTCGTCAACGCCGGCAGTGGCAACCCATCCGGGTCAGTTGTATTTTTATCTGTCAGATTGATCCTGGGGTCGGTAATACGCTCAATAATGGAAAGCAGCCGGTCATTGTCTGCCAGTTTCCGGGCTTTAGTATAATACTCAAAATTGCGAAGTACATCCCGAACATTTTCACTGTAACCGTTCAAATACTCTACAAAGTTATCACACAAAATATCATTATTGTCCGAAGCCTGAGACTTCAACCGGTTAAGCGTCCACTTACTGGTATTGAAATAGCTGAGTCCCGTAATATCTTTCAGGATTCCCTCATCAATATTGTCTATTCCACTTTCTCTTATTTCTTCCTCTACCTTCTCTTTCGTCGGTTCCAAGAGCGCATCAAGGCGACGTAAAACTACCATAGGCAATATCACATCACGATACTGTCCTCTAAGAAATACATCCCTCAACACATCATCTGCTATATTCCAGATGAATGCAACTATTTGACTATGTGAACTATCCATATTTCAGTCTGACTATAATTATGGGGTAAAGATATTGGTTTTTGTTTAATAAAGAAAATGATAGAAACAGAAAGATTTTCGAAAACCTGCAATCTGCGGTTAGCGGTTAGTAATAAATGAACCTACTTCTGTTTCTCGTATAAACAACCATTTGGTTGTAAATAAGTTAAGATACTATAAAGTTAAACCAACACTTTGCAAACCATTCACTTTCTATTGGTTTTTAACTCTTCAGCCCACCCCAAAGCGAGCCATACCCCCTTCTAATTCCTTTAATTCCCGTAAGTTTTACACTTGCGAAACTTATATGACCTTATTACCCAACCATCGGCTCCAACGACCAATTCCCAACTCTACCCTCTGAACACTCTCGCAATATTGTTGTATCTTTGCAGCCGGAATAAAAAGTCATCATCATGTTTACACAATCCATTCAAAACTACCTGAACCGACACGGATACACACACATAACGCTCAAAGCCGTACTGTTTGACATGGACGGCGTACTGTTCAACTCCATGCCCTACCACGCCGAGGCATGGAACACCGTCATGACACGCCACGGGCTGGAACTGAGCCGCGAAGAGGCTTACCTGCACGAAGGACGCACAGGCGCTGCCACCATCAATATTGTCTACAACCGCCAGTACGGCTCTGACGCTCCCCAAGAACTGATTGACGAAATCTATGCGGAGAAGTGCCAGATTTTCGGCAGCTTTCCTGAGCCCGACCCTATGCCGGGTGCTTACGAACTGCTACAAGACATCAAGGCACAGGGCATTACGCCCGTACTGGTCACCGGCTCAGGCCAACGCTCGCTCCTCGACCGGCTGGCACACCACTATCCCGGAATCTTTGCCCCGGAGCGCATGGTGACTGCCTTCGACGTGAAGTATGGCAAACCCAACCCTGAACCCTACCTCATGGGACTGAAGAAAGCCGGTGTACAGGCACACGAAGCACTGGTAGTGGAGAATGCACCTCTCGGCGTACAGGCTGGAGTGGCTGCGGGCATCTTTACCTTAGGAGTCAACACCGGACCGATGGCCGACCACGTGCTTACCGACGCGGGTGCCAACCTGCTCTTCCCCTCCATGCAAGCCTTGCACGAAGGGTGGGCCAAGCTGCGCGAGGCGTTGGCCGAAACCCATCTGTAACCCGTCAAGACACAGGCAGTACGCCCCCTTACTATCCCAAGGGCGGCCTGCCTCCTGCCGCGACAGGGTGTCCACGGGCTTCCACCCGCTGAACAGCGGCCAAAAGAGAAGCCCGTCTTGTTAACAATTCATTGACAGCAGACGCAGGCGACTGCAAAGCCGATGCAAGCCGCCACTGCCCGTTCCGCATTGCCCCACCGGAAACAACAGATACCGGTGAGTCCTCAGAAAAAGTCACCAAAACGCCTTCATTCAGGCATATACTGTTTGACACCCGCCTGCCGTCACTGCTACGAAAACTCAAAAAGACAACCAGTTCGTCGGCTTCCCATCCCCGCGGCAATGGCAAAGAAGCCTCACAGTCGGAACGAACCGTTCCCGACAAATGTAAACTGCATCGCCACGCTTCTTATTGTAAACAAGCAACAATGCCACATCATCGGCCGCCGCATCGCCTTCCCCGCTATTATCGCTCCACGCAAAGACCACCCTGCCGCCCTGCCTGCCAACCGATGCCCCTGCGGCTGGTGTCAGGCTGCCCCGGCTGACGCGCACCTTGCCGAAATCGAGCACAGCGTCCACGCCACCGCCCGTAAAGGCATGACACATCAGGTAGGACACAGCCGCGTTATAAGCCGATTTGTTCTGCTCATAGCCACTGAAACCTATCTGAATATAAGGAAGTATGGTTTTCAGGAAACCCACTACCGTGCGAAACTTGCCACGCTGGCACCGCTGCCTGGCCGTGTTAGGATTGCTCACCCGTGCCGCCAACGAACGGATATAACAGATGTTTTTCCACCGGCTGCCCACCACCGGACCTACCTTACCCGAGAAGCCGCCCAAAATACCTTGACTGATTTTTCCCATAATTTCTTGCTGTTTTATTTGTGTTTCAATTGATATAATATGTAAATCCGAATCAGTAAACATCAGCCTTAACAAGCCTCATCCATTGCCTATCCGCCTTACATATAGTTTTAACTCTGTTTGCAAATATACAGATTATATTATTTCCCGCAGAATAATTTCTATAAATAACAAACATGTTTTCCAACAGAAAACAATCCTATCCTATTCTATCCTTTCCTTCCACCCATTTCTGCCAGCAATCACCGCCCCACTTTCCCCTCTGTAAAGTTTTATCACTCCTGCCAGCCCCCATTTCATTCCATCTGCCCGCCTACCTTCCTCTTCCCCACCCGCCTCCGCCTTGCTCCGTATCTGCTCCGTATCTCCCTCGTACCATCCTCCTTTATGGGTACCGTTATACGGAGCAAATACGGAGCAGGTAGGAGGAAGGAAGGAGGAGGAAGAGAAACGGAAAAAAGTCAATAAAGAGTATTACGCATTGCCTTAATTGTCAAAATAGATAAAATAGCAGCCAAGCTATAACTGGTACTTAAACCTATACAAGCCACCTAGCTTACTACAAGCAAAGCCTATAAGTGGCGTAATCTTCAGAACTATGCTTCATCAGCGAACTGGGTAAATGAAGCTAACCGACAACTGAGAAATCCGATAATAAATGTTTTCGCACTGTCACCCCGCACTTGATGCGGGGACTTATAACAAACAACCAATACCGAGAGACTTAAATACCTTATAATACCGATTCACCTAGATTGACGGTTCAGCATTGACACACAAACAACTATTATAAAATATAGCCCTGAAATTAAAGAGAGAAAAGCAATAAGAGAGTCGTCAATTGAAAGACTGCCTAAATAAGAGAATAATAAAAAAGAGGAAAAACATTGCTGCTTTTCCTCTTACAGTGACCCGGGTGGGAGTCAAACCCACGACCTTCAGAACCGGAATCTGACGCTCTATTCACTAAGCTACCAGGCCGAAATGCGGGGACAAAAGTATAAAAAAACTATTCATATTCCTAACTTTCGGCTTGTTTTTTTCGCCATAGAACTACGGAGGCATGTACAGGCAGGAGGAAACAGACTAAGGCCTACAAGTGAAAGAAAGTAAACTGACAGACTGCGCCAGACGACATAATGACAACGCCATAACTATGAATAATATGTTATTTTGCAAGCATGAAAAAAGAAAAAGAAAGCAAATTGCTATTTTTATTAAGCAAAATATAGCAAGTATCAATATTCTTTCTATCTTTGCCAATCAAATTAACAGTACAAACCTTATAACAGATAAGTAACAAATGAGCTACCTAATACTACCTGAGGGTTACAAACCTTTGTTAGACTTGAAGCAAACCGAGCTGGGCATCAAGCAGATAAAAGACTTTTTCCAGATGAACCTGTCGTCGGAACTACGGTTACGACGCGTAACGGCCCCCCTGTTCGTTCTGAAGGGCATGGGTATAAACGACGACCTGAACGGCGTGGAGCGTGCCGTATCGTTCCCCATCAAAGACCTGGGCGACGCGCAGGCAGAAGTGGTGCACTCGCTGGCCAAATGGAAACGGCTGACGCTGGCCGACTACAGCATTGAACCGGGCTACGGCATCTACACGGACATGAACGCCATCAGGGCCGACGAGGAACTGGGCAACCTGCACTCACTCTACGTGGACCAGTGGGACTGGGAACGGGTTATCAGGGAAGAGGACCGCAACGTGGAGTTCCTGAAGGAAATCGTGAGCCGCATTTATTCGGCTATGGTGCGCACGGAATACATGGTATATGAAATGTATCCGCAAATCAAGCCCTGCCTGCCCGAGAAGCTGCATTTCATCCACGCAGAGGAGCTCAGACAACTATACCCCGACCTGGAACCTAAATGTCGCGAACATGCCATCACACAGAAGTATGGAGCTGTCTTCATCATAGGCATCGGCTGCAAGCTGAGCGACGGAAAGAAGCACGACGGGCGTGCCCCGGACTACGACGACTACACTACACCGGGACTGAACGACCTGCCGGGACTGAACGGCGACCTGGTGCTGTGGGACGACGTGCTGCAGCGCAGCATTGAGCTGTCGTCCATGGGTATCCGTGTGGACAAGAAAGCCCTGCTGCGACAACTGAAAGAGGAAGGCGAGGAGAAACGCCTGGAGCTCTACTTCCACAAACGTCTGATGAACGACACCCTGCCGCTCTCCATTGGCGGAGGTATCGGGCAGTCGCGCCTGTGCATGTACTACCTGCGCAAGGCACACATCGGCGAAATACAGGCCAGCATCTGGCCCGAAGACATGCGCCGGCAGTGCAAGGAGCACCAGATATACCTGATTTAAGAATAGCCATAGCAACGAGGACGGTACGCCAAAACCAAGTGATGGTATTTGACGTACCGTCCTCACTTTTCTTTGTCTGTGCCGGTGGCTGATATGAAATAATATTGCTACCTTAGCAACCGAATCAAACGAAAAGACATCATGAACGTTCAGATAGAAGAAAGCTGGAAGAGCCACCTGCAACCGGAATTTGAGAAGGATTATTTCAAACGGCTGACAGACTTTGTACGCGAAGAGTATAAGCAGACCACGGTGTATCCGCCGGGAAAACTGATTTTCAATGCCTTCAACCTCTGCCCCTTTGACAAGGTGAAGGTAGTCATCATAGGCCAGGATCCCTACCACGGACCGGGCCAGGCACACGGGCTGTGTTTCTCGGTGAACGACGGCGTACCTTTTCCGCCCTCGTTGGTGAACATCTTCAAGGAAATAAAGAACGACACGGGAGCCGACACGCCCGCCAGCGGCAACCTGACACGCTGGGCCGAGCAGGGAGTGCTGCTGCTCAATGCCACACTGACCGTACGCGCCCATCAGGCCGGGTCGCACCAGAACCGTGGCTGGGAAACCTTTACGGATGCCGCCATTCGCATACTGGCCGAGGAACGCGAGCATCTGGTCTTTATCCTGTGGGGAGCCTACGCACAGAAAAAAGGGGCTTTCATTGACCGTAACAAGCACCTGGTGCTGACATCGGCGCACCCTTCTCCCCTGTCGGCCTATAACGGTTTCTTCGGCAACCACCACTTTAGCCGCACCAACGAGTACCTGAAGGCTCACGGAGAAACAGGAATCATCTGGTAGGAAAAGAACGGTCCGGCAAAAAGACATAGCCGGAAAAAAGAACTTCAGGCGCCTATCCGGCTCCAGCTACCCCGTGGCAGATTGACACAGGAAACCGGGTATGCGCCTGCCTGTTTCAGCTTTCCATCTTCAGAAACAAACGGAACAACAGGCCGCAAGCAATTCAACACAAGAATCAGACCTTTATCACATCATGAAAAAGATTTATTGGAAAGGGGTAAGGAGAAAAATAGGGAAGTTCTTCGAAAGAATCTACGATTGCATCCTCATTTTTACCGACTGGTTGGGATGAAGATTTCCGGAGTTAAAGACACCCCGCCCCAGGGACAATAGAGCCCATCATACAGACATAGGCAGGAAAACATCTGTTCAGATTGCTGCATTCAAACCAAAGCCTGAAACAAGTAAAATCAGGAAAGCCCCCCAAAACACCCACGGCATCATTCCGCACATAAGGGAAACACATATCAGCACACAATAATAACTATCAATATCAAGAGGAAACAGCTAACAATGCTTGAAAAGCGCCACCCAATATTATCTGCTCTATATTTTTATCGCACTGCTGGCAGCCCCGGTCGTTATTTATTCGTTCGCCTTCTGTGCAGAAAAATACCTGTTGGGAAACGATGTTTCTTTTGAAAACATCATGAACAGCAGTACCTTGGGCGATGCGAGCCTAATCATAGGCAATCTTCTGATAATAGTTGTCTTTATAAAAAGGAAATACATAAGGTTGACTATTTCCAAGAATCTACGCGCGGAAATAAGCAGGGATAAGAAACTGTATTTATGGGCCATTCTGTTAAAGCTGTCATCGCTATTGCCCATCAACCTTTTTGTGGCCTTTCTAGATTTAAACGATTACAGTGTAGCCTGCTCCAGCAATACGCTAAGCATGGCCGGTATTTTAGGAATATGCCTGCTATTACAGAAGTCGCAACGTCATGGTTTGCTTTTTGATGCACGCAATAAACAATACGGTTTCGTGCCTGATAGACTGGCTGCAACCGGATGATAGCAGTGGCTCGGACATTTTATTTCAAACACGAATTATTGTCATTGCATTGTTTTGCCTGGTATTCATGGCCGCTTCCATCTCAAGCCTGAAGAAGGTTACTCTTTTCCAACATACAATGCCTAACAAGAGGGAGGAGAAAGACTAGGAGCCTTACACAGACCTGTACCGATTTATATCCTGCCCAGTCGTTTCGTTACGACATGACAACGATACAGCTTTATCGGATATTTTGCCAACAACGGCATTAATACCACTGAATGTTGCTCTGCGTCTGGCTGCGCTGCTCCCACTTGAGGTCTTGCAGGATGCTGGCGTTGGCACGGATGGTAAAGTTGTAGTATTTCCAACGGCCGAAGGGTGACAGACTGGCCGACATGCTGAAGCAGTGAAGGTCGCGCGTAATGTTGAATGCTGTCTGCACGATTTCCTTGGCCTCAAAGTCGTAGCCAGAGTTGAAGCTGATGGCCCATTTATTGGATATTTTGATGTTGCCACTTGCACTGAGGTTGTGCGTATAGCGGTAAGGATAGCGCATGGTCTTGCGGTTGATAGCCTTGGAGCGGTCTTCGGATATATTGAAACTGTAGTTCAGATTGAGCGACCAAGGCATACTGAATACCTGATAGCCATCGGCATCGACCTTGGCTTTCTGCTTCTTCTGCTTATTATTGCCCAATCCTGTGCCTGTTTCCTCTTCTCCTTCCTCGCCTTGCTGGTTCTCGTCTTTTTTATCTTCCTCCTCGTCTTCGCCGGTAAACTTGGCTTTCAGTTTCTTCCAGGTGTCATTGTTCAAGGTGTAGCTGAACGAAGAACCATAGCCCTGGAAAATACCGAAGCGGCCGTAGGACCATTCGGTGCGGTCGTTGTCTACCACATTTCCTTTAGAGTCGAATTTATAACCATAGGTCTTAAAGGTCGAACTCATACTGAAGGTATAGTTCTTGGTCAGTTTCAGACGAAGATTCAGGGTCAGGTTGCTCCACGGCCTCACCTGAGCTGCCGTATTATAGGAGATATTGGCACCCAACTCATCAATCAGGCTGATTTTCCGGATAGAGTCGTTCTTATCCTTATACTTCATTTCCAAGTTGTTGGACAATGAGAAAGAGATGGTTCCCGAACGCCCCTGTCCCGGCACACCGAACATTTGTCCGGCATAAGGAGAATAGCTCACGGTATCACGCGTGCCATCCTTGTTATTCTTGATGTACGAGTCGTAGTAGCCATAGCGCTCAGAACCGAAGTCGGGCGTGGCGCTGATGCTAACAGAAGGAGTAATGACATGACGGATTTGCAATTCTTTTTTAGGAAAGAACAGCGGCTTGTACATGCCGTAAATCTTGGTATTGAGACCCAGGCTGGCACTGTAGTTGTAGACGCGGTAGAAACCGTAGATGGTATCGGTGTTCACCTCGCGCTGCCGCTGGTCGTCCCAGTCTTTCATTACCTTACGGGTGTACCAGCGCTCGGTATAGCTGACCGACGGCGTCAGGTTGAAATACTTGAACAGGGTAAAGGTAGCACTGACCGGAATATCATGCTGCATACCGTTTTCCCAGTCTTTTATCAGATTGGATTTGAAAAGCTTGTCGTCCTTGGTGTCAATACTGTTTTTGAAACGACCGGTGTAGCGCACCGAAATCTTCTCATACCACTTTTCTTCGCCAACACGCTTCTTGCGCTTGAAGGGGTAGATGGTGCTGAGTGAGATGTTGAGGTCGGGCAAGGTCATGTTGATAGATGAGTCGGCCATGGTCTGCGCAATGTTGGAGGTGGCCGAAATGGTCAGGTGCTGGTCGGGGAAACTGCGCGAATAGCTGATACTTGACGTCTTGGTATTCTGCGACATAGCCTGCGAATTGTAGAGGTTGCCAATGTTGGTACGCTCGTAGCTGCTGGTGGCAAAGTTCACACTGGCCGAGAATGTAGAGTTAGGATTGGCCTTGGCATCCTGGCGGTGCGACCATACGATCTTAAAGTCCTTTGTCTCCGAATAGTCGGGTAAGCCCTTGTCACCGGTCTTGGTCACCTGATAGCTGGCCTGCAGAAGGCCCGAATATTTATAACGCTTCACGTAGTTGCTCTCCACATTCAGCGCCCATGAACCTTTGGTAAAGATGTCACCGCGGAGCTTCAGGTCCATCTTGTCGCTGATGGCAAAGTAATAACCTCCATCAGTAAGACCGAATCCACGGCTGGAGTCGTCCATATAAGTAGGCATCAGGAAACCTGAAGAATAGCTGCTGGAGAAGGGGAAGAAGAAGAATGGCACTGCCAACGGCAGGGGAACGTCTTCAATGACCAGGTAAGCAGGACCGGTCACCACATTCTTCTTGGGACGCACCTTGGCGTAAGTCATCTGCATGTAGAAGTGAGGATGCTCGTGGTTGTCGCACGTGGTATAGCGGCCGTTCTTCATGTAGAGTTCGTCGCTTTTGCCTTTTTTGGCATTGTTACCCGTAACGTACCCTTCACCTTGCTGGCTCACAACGTTGCTGATGATACCTCTTTTGCTCTTGAAGTTATAGCGAATGGTATTGGTTTCGTAAGGCGTCTCACCATCCTTGAACACAGGCTTTCCTTGCAATACCCCCAAGCTGTCTTCCACACCGTGGGCATAGACGGTGCTGCTATCCATGTTCATCGTAATGACATCGGCAGCCAGCTCTATCTGCTGGTAGTTCACCTTGCCTTGTCCATAAAGATGTGCATATCCGCCCTGGGTAAAGACAATGGAGTCGTTGGCCTCGTAGGTGACGGGAGCATCCAACGCATTTTTCTTTGGTTCGGGAGCATTCAGACTGTCAGCAGGCAAAGAATCATTGGCAGCCACTCCCTGCGCCCGTACCGTGTCGGAAGGTGTACCCTCAGTACTACGGTTCATGCTACGGCCGGCAGGCTGTACTCCGCGCTGTACACGACGTTGAGCCCCTACCTCGCCCAGACATAGGAACAAGAGCAGCAATAATATAGGATATGATATAAATTTTCTTGATTTCAATGGATTCTTCAGCTAATATATACCACTTAGAGGGGACAAAAGTACGTAATTTATACGGATAACCCGTCTTTTTGACTATTTTTTAGTGGCTATTTTCATACTATAGAAATAATTCACACCAACGGTCAAAGCGTTGCAGGCCTTCCTCGCCATAGCGTTCAAGGCTCTTGCGGGCCTTCTCCACCGACTTTTCCTTGCCCAACTTGGTCTTTGAAAAAAACTTGTCAGCAAAACAAATCACCTGCTCTTCCAGACTGACCGGCACCATTTCGCGATGGGGCACGGGCAGCTGCTGCCTGATGATTTCTTCCAGCGAAAGGCCTGCACCGGTATGACGCTCACATACCAGAGCATGACGCGGATAGCCCTCGGCACGCATCAGGTCGGCACCCAGATAGCCGTGACAGATGTAGGGTTTGTCGCCAAAACAGAAAATGCCGGAAGCGTCGGTCAGGAAAATGCCGACATCGTGAAGCATGGCGGCTTCACCTAGGAATGGGGTGTCCAATTGCAGCTCGGGATGACGGTGTGCTATCTCCAAAGCCTTTTCGCTTACCGAACGGCTATGATCCAGCAATATATGCTTCAATTCGTTTTCTTCAGGATAGAACTTGTCTATTATTGCTATGGGATTCATTATCTTTGTACTTATACGTTACCAAAAACCGAGATGGTCCGCAGACCGGGGAACGGTTCATATTGAGCGCAAAAGTACGAATTATTCCTTTAACGTGCCTACTTGGACAGGCTTTTTTACTTTCTGTCTACCCTATTCGCTTCCACATACTTGCCACAGGCGACGGAAGAAGCACGGACAAAGCCATTATTTATCCTGCCGGGAAAAATTTATTTTCCAACCAACCGGAAAAACAACGGAGAGAAAGGGAACAGCGTATGCAACCTGACAGAATTATTCCCCAACCTTTTTTTGAATATTATGCCCGGTTTTCGTACTTTTGCCGACTGTTTCAAGAAAAACATCCATAATAGTATGCTTACCAAAGTAATTGAGCAATCCAACGTAGAGCATTTTGCCAAGTGGCTGGGACATGCCGAAAAGATAGTCATAGTATCGCACGTAGCACCCGACGGAGACGCCATAGGTTCGTCACTGGGTTTGTGGCACTTCCTCAACACCCAGGAGAAGACGGCAAACGTGATAGTTCCCAACGCATTTCCCGACTTCTTGAAGTGGATGCCGGGCAGCAAGGACATCTTGCAGTACGACCGCTACAAGGAATTCGCCGACAAGTTGATAAACGAGGCCGACATCATCTGCTGCCTGGACTTCAACGCACTGAGCCGCATTGATGCCATGGCCGATGCCATAAAGAATTCACCGGCCCGCAAGATTTTGATAGACCACCATCTGTATCCCGAAGACTTTTGCCGCATTACCATCTCGCACCCGCAGATTTCCTCTACATCAGAGCTGGTATTTCGTCTGATTTGCCGTATGGGTAACTTCAGCGACATCACCAAGGAGTGTGCCGAATGTATCTATACGGGCATGATGACCGACACGGGAGGTTTCACGTACAATTCAAACAACCGCGAGATATACTTCATCATCAGCGAGCTGCTGTCTAAAGGCATAGACAAGGACGCTATCTACCGCAAAGTGTTCAACACCTATTCGGAAAGCCGCCTGCGCCTTATGGGACACGTCTTGTCTGAAATGACTGTATACCACGACTATTGCGCCGCGCTTATCACCCTGACAGGCAAAGAGCAGAAAAGCTTCAACTACATCAGGGGCGACAGCGAAGGCTTTGTCAACATACCGCTCAGCATCAAGAATGTGGTATTCTCCTGCTTCTTGCGCGAAGACACCGAAAAGCCGATGATAAAGGTTTCGCTTCGCTCGGTAGGCACTTTCCCCTGCAACAAGCTGGCAGCAGAATTCTTCAACGGTGGAGGACACCTGAATGCCTCGGGAGGAGAATTCTACGGTACGATAGAAGAAGCCAAAACCGTACTGGAAAAAGCACTGGAAAAATACAAGCCGTTGCTTACTGCCAAAAAGTAGTCGAAAAGGTTAAAAGATACGAACTTTCGCGTATCAAATACTTCCTTTCCAAAGAAATAAGATATTTTTGTGCTGAATTATGAACGGAGTATGCACCCGATATGGCAGGTCCATAAAGCCAAATACCATAGACAAAGACTATGTGCATATCCCTTATTAACACCAATTGACCAACAATGAAGAAACTTGTTTTACTATTTTTATCTTTACTGGCCTTTAGCTTTGCCTTCCAGGCATGTGACGATTCCAAGACTTACGCGGAAATGCTGGAAGAAGAAGACGATGCCATAGCAGCCTTCATCAGAGACAACGACATACAGGTCATCAGCCAGACGGAATTCTTCAACAACGACTCTACTACCGACGTAAGCAAAAACGAATACGTACAGCTGTCGAGCGGTGTGTATATGCAGATTGTTGACAAAGGTTCGGATAACCTGGCTGACACAGTAAAGAACAACGACCTGATACTGGTACGTTTTATGGAGTACAGCATATTGGATAAGGATACTTCACTCTCTAATCTGAATGCTGTGGAGACGGTAGATGAATTCAAATACACCGTCACTTCCTCTTCCATCGCCGGTATCTTTACACAAGGATATATGTATTCGTATTATGGCACTTCCGTACCTGCCGGCTGGCTTGTACCGCTGCCCTACGTGCGCGACATGGCCCATGTCAAACTGATTGTTCCCTCGAAGATGGGACACTCAACAGCCATGCAATATGTGTATCCCTACTTCTATGACATCAAGAAATATCAAATTTACAGATAATACGTTATTTTAAATTTATTCACTTAATCAATTCAACCTATGACTCTAATCAAATCTATCTCTGGAATCCGCGGAACCATCGGCGGCAGTGCAGGCGAAGGGCTTAATCCGCTCGACATCGTGAAGTTTACATCTGCGTATGCAACGCTTATCCGCAAAACGTGTACCGTAAAGAGCAACAAGATTGTAGTAGGCCGCGATGCCCGTCTTTCGGGTGAAATGGTGAAGAACGTGGTAGTAGGTACCCTGATGGGTATGGGATGGGATGTTGTTGACATCGACCTGGCCTCTACACCGACCACCGAGCTCGCCGTAACCATGGAAGGTGCCAGCGGCGGTATCATCCTGACTGCTTCGCACAACCCCAAACAATGGAACGCACT
This sequence comes from uncultured Bacteroides sp., assembly GCA_900553815.1. GTDB lineage: Bacteria > Bacteroidota > Bacteroidia > Bacteroidales > Bacteroidaceae > Bacteroides. The sequence goes on along the minus strand of USEY01000021.1, from coordinate 9,112 downwards.
GAAACTGCTGAACGAGAAAGGTGAATTCCTGAACAAGGAAGAAGGCAACGAAGTGCTGCGCATTGCCGAGGCTGAAGCCTTTGAATATGCCGAAGTAGACAAGCTGGGTACTTATCGCAAAGACCTCACTTATAATCAGAAACATATTGACAGCGTACTGGCACTGGACTTGGTTGACGTTGAAGCTATCCGCAAGGCTGACTTCCACGTAGCCATCGACTGTGTGAACTCTGTGGGCGGCATCATCCTGCCTCAGCTGTTCGAAGCGCTGGGCGTGAAGCATGTAGAAAAGCTCTACTGCGAACCGACCGGAAACTTCCAGCACAACCCTGAACCGCTGGAAAAGAACCTGGGCGACATCATGAACCTGATGAAGAACGGAAAGAACGACGTGGCTTTCGTTGTTGACCCCGACGTTGACCGCCTGGCCATCATCTGCGAAGACGGACGTATGTACGGTGAGGAATATACACTGGTCAGCGTAGCCGACTATATTCTGAAGCACACTCCGGGCAGCACCGTATCAAACCTGAGCTCTACCCGCGCCCTGCGCGACGTAACCCGCAAGTACGGACAGGAATACTACGCATCGGCTGTGGGCGAAGTAAACGTAACCACTAAGATGAAGGAAGTGGGTGCAGTCATCGGCGGCGAAGGCAACGGCGGAGTCATCTATCCGGCCAGCCACTATGGTCGCGACGCTCTGGTAGGCATCGCCCTCTTCCTGAGCCACCTGGCACACGAAGGTAAGAAGGTGAGCGAGCTGCGCGCCACTTATCCGGCTTACTTCATGGCCAAGAACCGTGTAGACCTGACTCCTGACACTGACGTGGATGCCATTCTGGCCAAGGTGAAGGAAATCTACAAGAACGAGGAAATCAACGACATCGACGGTGTAAAGATTGACTTCCCCGAAAAGTGGGTTCACCTGCGTAAGAGCAACACCGAACCCATCATCCGCGTGTATAGCGAAGCCCATACACAGGAAGAGGCTGAAGAAATCGGTCAGCAGATAATGAAGGTAATTGAAGATTTGGCGAAGTAAAAGCCAATACAAGCCATAAACAAAAGAGGATGCCTCTCATAACAGAGAGTTGCATCCTCTTTTGTTTATTAGGGGTAAAGCCAAAGGGGGAATGATACAGAAGAAAAGCCTGTATCAGACATCATATTGACGAATCAAAGTCTGTATAACAGGATATATGACAGGCAAGTCTTCCTTGATGGTAGAAAAAATTATCTCCTCATCAATATTGGCATATTCATGTGAAATCAGGTTACGCATATCATAAATAGCCTTCCAGGGAATATCAGCATACGCCAACAAAGGACTATTTTCTTCTTTCAATAATTTACCGACCTGCTCACCTATAGCCTGAAGCCTCATCACACAAGAATCAAAAATAGTCATATTGGCTGGAGAAATAAGGAAATCATTAGAGCAATGAATATCCTTGCAACGGTCTTCTATGATTGCTATAGACTCTGCTATCTGCAACAAACGGTCTTGAACAGTATAATGCTTCTTATACATATATCACTTCCTCCTGAATATTCTGCTTCAACATAGGACGAAGACTGTCTCTGAGCCGCACTAAATCGACCTCGCAATGGAAAAGGTTCTTTAGTTGTTCTTTCATATTGTACATAACAGCCAAGGTAGGCTTTTCCACCTCTACCACAATGTCAATATCGCTCTCTTCCGTATTTTCACGACGGGCAACCGAACCAAAGATACCTATATTGACGATACCAAAAGTTATGCCGTACAGCCTTTTGAAATCAGCTAACTTAGCTTTACATTCATCAAGCTCTAACATAGACATTCCTCCTATTATTTAAGTGTGACATACAAAGCTAACAATCTTTATTGCAAAGAAACAAACAGACGGCCGCTTTGTTATTCTTCATTTCTCATTTCCCGTTTTTTATTCTTCATTCTTCATTTCCAACACCTTCCCTACTTCTCCCTCAAAGTTAGGTGTAAAGACACCTTTCCCCAGGTTGGCACGGATTTCATCAATGGGCCAGAAGCGTCCGCCATCAAGTTCGTCGCTGGGACGGACAGGGCCATCGTAAACAGTTTTATAGGTAAAGACCAATTCACGTTCGCGGGCCGACTCAAAGACGTAGTGAGTCACCTGCTGGGGAGTGAAATCCGTAATGCCCAGTTCTTCGCGCACCTCACGGCGCAGGGCCTGCTCTACGCTTTCACCCAAATCCACATGGCCGCCTACGGCCGTATCCCACTTGCCGGGTTGTATGTCCTTCCACTCGGGACGTTTCTGCAAATAAAGTTCGCCGCGCGAGTTGAACACATGCAGGTGAACAACCGGATGCAGCAGTTTGCTGCCGCTATGACACTCACCACGGGTAGCCGCCCCCGTGATATTGCCTTCCTCGTCTACAACAGGAAACATTTCCTGGCTATTGTCTTTCATCATATCAAAAAATTCCTTGTGACAAACGATATAATCAGTGATGAGCCATAAAATTGCCCACCTTCGCCGACAAAGATAGGGAAACTCGCCCACATACGGATGAAATTCGGAGGAATAATGCAAGCAGTTGGAAATGAAAGGTGATGTGCGGTTGTATTCCATGTCCATCATTGGAGGGCATCAGCCGTTTTTTGATGGGTTAGGAAAATGAATTGCTACCTATCCGTTGCCTTTTTCGGGGAAGAAAATCCACGCGAAACGGATTTCCGATTCCTCTGTCATATCACCGTAAAGAACGCTGTCCCTGCATATTTGCGTTAGCGAAGATAGTCATTTTTTCGCAGAGCGGGAAAAATATGGGCCGGTTCTTTTGAGCATGGGACATGTTTCCATATTCTGCCATATTCGTCATGCCTCTCATTCGACCTTTATCCGGTAATTTTGCAAGAAAGGAAAAGGTTATGAATCAGACGAATGTAAAGGTGTCGTTCTACCTTAAAAAGAGCGAGTCCGATGCCGACGGGTATTGTCCCGTGATGGCAAGGCTGAACATCGGGAAATACTCGGAGTCTGCTTTCAGCATGAAGCTGAGGGTGCCGCAGAAGATGTGGGCGGCAGGCCGGGCTACGGGCAAGAGCGTGGCGGCTAAGGAAATCAACAACCGCCTGGATGAGATACGGGCAAGAGCGCTCGGCATATATGCGGAACTGTCTGCCGTGCGTGATGGGGTCAGTGCCGAGGATGTGAAGCACCGGTTACTCGGTATGGCTTCCGAGCAGGAAACCCTCTTGGGCTATTTCGTGAAGTTCATCGGCAACTTTGAGAAACGGGTCGGGATAAACCGCACGGCAAAAAGTCTCGGAGGGTATAGAAACGCATACAGACATCTGGAAAGGTTCATCCGGTCACAATACAAGGTATCGGATGTCCCGTTCTCGACATTGGACCTTTCCTTCATTGAGAAATATGACCTGCATCTGCGTACCGAATGCCGTTTGGCTCCGGGTACTGTCATCAATCTCACGGTCCGGCTGAAGACCGTGGTAGGCGAAGCCATCGCTGACGGCATCATCACCGCCTACCCGTTCTTCGGTTACGAACCCGTGCATCCGAAACCGGAACAAAAGTACCTCACGGACGAGGAACTGCACCGGATCATGACCACACCGCTTCACAATCCGTCCCTGTACCATGTGAGGGACATGTTCCTGTTCTCCTGCTACACCGGTATTCCGTATGGCGACATGCGGCTGCTGACGACAGACAACCTTTCCCTGGGCGATGACGGGACATGGTGGATACGGAGTTCACGGGAAAAGACGGGAGTGGAGTTTGAAATCCCTCTACTGGAACTTCCCTTGCGGATTATCGAGAAGTACCGCGACACCGCACCGGACGGCCGGCTGTTGCCGATGTATGCCAACAGCACAATGAATTTCTATCTGAAGCGCATTGCGGTTATCTGCGGAATAGACCGCAGGCTCGTCTTCCATTCAGGAAGACATATCATTTCTTTTTACTCATTGAAAACAAGAAACTTACAAAGATTATCAGCTTAACAGGTAACGATATGGAAACCAGCGGGCTTCTATATTCTACAATGTTCTGCACTAATCAAAAGAACGCTTCTCTCATTTGCAAAAGTAGTGTTTTTATCCCTTATTACCAAAGTTATGCCTCTGAAAAATAGAGAAAATTTAGCGTTACGTATAAAGCACTTCCAAAACATTCTCTGCCAAAGCTGAATCATAAATACGTATGGCATTGTTTTCATCTGTGTTGTAACCAAGATAGTTAATATTGCCATACCATATCAGGGATTTGTCAATGATTGCAACGTCAATAGCCAATGTGTCATTAATCCTAATACTTGCTCCTATGCCTTTTAGCTTTTCCTCTTTTTCCAAATTACTTTTGATAAAAGCGACAACTTCCACACCCCGCGCCGATAGTTCTTTTAGCATCTCAAGTACGGAAGAGTGCTTGGCAAACCAAAGTTTTGTAGCGGAAATGACAACCGAACGCTTTGCCTGGTGTAAATCCTTGAAAAATTCACTTTGGTATGTATGTCCATTAAAAATAACGCTTTGACTTTCGTTGAACAAGTCTATTGGCGCGTTTGACTTAATCTGATAACCGACAGATGCATATCCTCTCAATCTACGCTTGTACATCACATCACACATCGGCACGCGAATGTCGATGTAATCGTAAATCTGAACTTCTTTCTTACCCGGATATTCCCGATGCAGCCGTCCGGAATATTGCGCGATGATACCTTTCCATGAGACAGGCAATGCCAAGAACAAGGTGTCCAACCGGGGATAGTCGAAACCCTCACCCACATATTTCCCGGTTGCTACTATAACAAGCGGTTCCGATAGTGGCATGTTTTGCAAGTATTCCATTTTCTGACGCTTCTCCTTTGCCGATTCGGAACCGACAAGAGTAACCACATGTTTACAGTGTGGTATTAACGCGTTTGCCAATGTTTTGACATGGGCGGTAAGGTTGGTCAGTACAATTGGTGAACGTCCTTCTTTCAGAGCCACGCATACATCCTCTATTATAAGTCCGTTCCTATTTTCATCTTCAGCCATTTTCTGAACCATCCGGGCATAAGTGGACTTATCATCCGTCAACTCCCTATAAGAAGTAAAGCGATGAACAAGCAGACGTGTGAATGTCTGGGATGCCATTTGAGCTTTTGCGTCTGCCGAATAACGGATTGGGCCGCATTGCATGAAGATGATAGGCTGATGTCCGTCCTTGCGGATTGAGGTGGCTGTCAATCCATAGACATAGCGAGCGTTGGCATACTTCAGTATCCGTTCAAAATTTACCGCTGACACATGATGGCATTCGTCCACAATCAACATTCCGTAATCCCGGACAAAAGGTTTTACCCCACTGTCTTCCAAGCAGGATTGCATCAAGGCTATGTCTATTTTTCCATGCAGTGAATTTCCATTGGAATCCAATGTTCCGAATGGCGAAAAGACTTTCCTACGACCACGTTTCTTAAGAAGGGCATCTTCCGTAAAGTCTATTTGCAGGAATTCTTCCAAGCGGGATTTCCATTGGGCCAGCAAGGCTTTTGTGTGTACAAGTATCAACGTGTTTACTTGCCGCTCAGCAATCAAACCGATCGCCGTAACCGTCTTGCCAAATGCGGTGGTGGCATTCAATACTCCGTTGTTATGGGCAGTCAAGTTGGTTATGGCCGCTTTCTGTTCTTCACGAAGCTTGCCTTTAAACTCTACAGTTATATTCTTCCCTTGGTAGGTCTTGTCTTCTATACGATAAGTTACTTGGTTATCTTCCAAAAGTGTAACGACCGCATCTTCACATCCACGAGGCATTGCAATGTAATCGTCTTCCATATCGGCACAAGAGATGATGCGAGGAATATTGTAAGTGGACAATCGCATACCTTGTCTGGCATAAAACTCCGGATTTTTGAATGACGCGGTTCGTTTTAGGTGGTTCACGACCTTTGCAGAAAATCCCTGTAAGGGGATATACAGCATATTGGAGCGTATGAGGACGGGATTGGCAGGGAAATCATTTTGAGTAATCTTTTGAGGCACAGGTGTCTCCCAAGGTTTCGACTCGCTGGTAGTAGACAACTCGCCCAATTCCGAAGCCGTTTCATGTTTTGCCAATATTGCGTCAACCGCCACTTCGGATATCCGTTTTATTTCAAGCAAATAATTCCATTGGTCTTCGTATGCCATGAAGTTTTCGTCCACAAACACGCTGTTCCCTTCCTTGCGGGCTTTGCCTTGCAGTGGCAACGCCACCAAATTGCCGAATCCTCCATCAGGCAACCTGTCCTGATTAGGAAAGAAACGGTCGTATGATTTGAAGTCCATCCTTCCGTATCTTTCTGTCGCTTCCGTCAATATCGTATTTCCAAGCCTTCGTGCCTTGGATGCAGGCAACGGCTGTTCAAAGAACATCCAAACATGTGCGCCGTTCCCGGAACGGGAGCGTTCAATGGAACAAGGAACATTCCAATCCTTGCAGACCCCGACATACGCCAACACATCTTTCTTGTATCCATGTTCGCATGACTTGTCATCAAAATCCGCGCACAGGAAGTTACACGTATTGTCGGCAAGAATGGCATAGGCACCGATTACATCCTGCCCGTCCGAACTCTTCCCTTCAAGATGTCGATAGATATCCTCATACTCCAAGGGCTTGAAAGCCCTGTTGGGGCATTCCGTACATTTATATCTTTTCTTGTCACACAATTGCCTATCCCATTCGTTCCGACATACAGGCTGGTAGCCGGATTTTCCGCTTGTCCGGCTGTACCATCTCCGCGCGAATACATCCTCACGTCCTTTGAAGAGATTGCGGAACACATCCACTTTTTCTTCCAAAGACAAATGTCGCTTTATAATGGGTTGTGTCAAGTGAGTACCTTTGCTGCAGAGCAAAGACTGTAGTCTGTCTACCTCCTTATGAAGAAGCTCATTTTCCATAAGAAGTTTGTTGTATGCCGCCAACAGTTCTTGGTATGTAAGCTGTTTTCCCATATCATTCAAAGCAACGGTGTCATATATAAAGGTAGGTACACAATGCCATCTTCTGTTTTCACATCCTTGTCGTGAAGCACGTAGGGTGTGGATAACTGGGAGCCATACTTGGCTATGCACTTTCTCAATGAATTCAGTGTGTAACGTTGCCCGGACTTCACCTCTATGGGGGAAATATTATGCCTGCTGGTCGTTACAGGTTTGGCTATCAGGAAATCAATCTCCATGCGGTCATCTGCCGATGTCCGTGAACTGTTGCTGAAGAAATAAAGTTTGTGTCCTGCCGCACGAAGCATCTGCGCTACGATGTTCTCCACCAGCATACCTTCGTTCACTTCCAGCTTGTCAAACATCAGCTTCCGATAAAGGTCTGCACTTACTATTCCCCGCTCGTCGAAAGCATGGCTGATGAGCAGTCCGGTATCGCCCATGTAGCATTTCAGCGTGGTGCGTTCTTCATTCAGTTTCAGCCCGATACTAGGCTCCGTTGAGTTATAACAGCAGTTAATGATTTTGGCGTCACTTAACCAAAAGAAAGCCTGCGAATAGTCACGCATACGGGCTTCGCTCTGCAAGGCGGACAAAACAAACTTCTTTTCATGTTTCTGCAACTGTCCCGGTATTTCCTCAAAAATAGCGGCAACTTTGGTTTCCTGATTGTCTGCATATTTGTGAATGTCATTGCGATAAAGAGCCAATATGTCACGCTTCACCTCATCTACCTTTTCAAAATCCCGCGTTTCCACATATTTGGCGACAGCCTGCGGCATACCCCCGACAATCAAGTATTGCCGGAAATAATCCATTGCCCGGCGGTGGAAAGCCTCCATAGGAAGACGTTTGTCAAACCGCATCTGTATGTAAGGCATCAGCATCTCGTCTCCCATGGCCCACAAAAATTCCTCAAAGTCCATCGGAAACATTTCGATGGCGTGTTCTTCGGAAGGCAGCATAATGTCCTTGACATTCTTCTTAATCGAAATCAGTGAACCCGTCTCAATGTAATCATAACGTCGGTCCGCCACCAAATGCTTGATGGCTGCACGGGCACGAGGACAAAACTGTACTTCATCGAATATGACTAAAGAACGGGCTTCTTCGTCTTTCGTTTGACGTGGAGTAAGCTTCCGCCTGAAGTAAAGCTCCAAATTCATGAAAAGCATGTCGAGGTCATCCAAATAAAGGTTGAAAAACTCCATCACTTGCGGATTTACCTTACTGAAATCCACCAAAATGTAAGACGCATATTCCTTACGTGCGAATTCTTCCACGATATAGCTTTTTCCTATACGTCTGGCTCCTTCTATCAGAAGGGCGGTATCACCTTTATGGTTCTTCTTCCATTCCAACAGTTTATCGTATATCTTTCTTCTCATAATTCACACATTCATCTTTATTTTTACATTGACATTTCACATATTCAAGGTTATTGCGCTTGCAAAAATACACTTTTTCTTGGATTGTAAAGAACTTTAGGATGTTTTTATTCCAATCTGTAGTTTGACATTGGTATATCGCCACATTGAAAAGCGAATACATTGTGCCACCGATTTACATCATCCAAACTTTACCCCCTCTAAATCTGCACCCCATTGCTGAAACCTCTATTTGATGTTTCGCTGTTGTAAACCAGTACGACAGTAAACCTGCACAACAGTACAACAGCAAATCAGCGTTCCATTGAAACTATGTTGTTTCCTGTCTGTATAGAATTGCTTTCTTGATTATCCGTTTTTGTTCATCATCGTTTTTGCAAACCATTGGTTCGATGCACTTATGAACAAGCGAGGAAGTGTTTGCCTAAAATTGCATTTCCCTATTGGTCTGAGGCGGATTTTGGCTGCAATTGGCACAGATTGGCATCGAAATGACGCTATGGTCTGCACTTTGGGAAAGTGAAAATCCAGCTTTCGTCCCCTGCGTTCTCAAATAAGGTTCGGACTTACAACCGACCTTATTCCCGTTCTTATTTTGGGCAGCATAGGCATCGGGAAACGATGCTTTGAGAGCCAGAATATCAGCACAAATTCCAATCCGTTTGCTGGCGGATTGTTGCTTTCACGAGAAAGCAGCAAGGTGTCCTTCGAGTTACCCGAAGGCTTTTCGGTTACTGCCGAAAAGTGG
>USEY01000020.1 GCA_900553815.1 uncultured Bacteroides sp. | reverse complement strand
AAGTCAATACCAATAATTTTTCCCATGATCGTTATTTTTTTATTTGTTATTATTCAAGTTTCATTCGTCCGCCTCAGCGGCAGACGCCTATTAAAAGACAAACGTTGTGCCAAACCGACTTACCCCGTACCAACAGCCCCATAAGCCTGCCACAGCTGACAGTTTGGCAGAAATCCTTTGATTCTTACTGTCGTTTTTGACGATAAGACCAGACTTCTGGCAGAATGTGTCCTGATTTATAGCAGGCCACTCGACTTTCAGGGACAAAGTCACCGATGCCCACTTGTTCCGAGTGAAGAGAAAAGTCATAAACATAGCCGGAAAAAGTATAAATGCGGGCCATAAAACCCTGCAAAGACGGCTGATTGTTCTATCTTCAGCCTCAAGATACATATCTTCAACCTAAAGATGTCTATCTTGAGCCTGAAGATAGACATCTGCAAGCTCAAGATAAAGTCTTCTGTCCGACTATTGCATTTTTTGCCTTACCATCTGCGTTACAAGTGTTTTTTTCGCTATATTTGCCAGCGTAAAGACAAAGGGGTGCCCGTTAAGGGCTGAGATCATACCCTCGAACCTGATGCAGTTAATACTGACGTAGGAATTGGATATTACATCTACCAACCAACAGCCCTCCAAAGCCCGCTTTCTCTTTGCAGGTATTTCCAACACCTATTATATATACATGTTTTGCGCTGTCCTCGCCGAAGGTCGGCATGCCTACCATCAGGATGTCCCGAAAGGGCTGCACCGCAAGACAATCTGAAACAAGGAGAAGGACAAATATGAAACTGACCGTAAACAACAAGGCTGTAGAGACGCAAGCCGCCAACCTGCAGCAACTGGCCGACGAGCTGGCATTGCCCGCCCAGGGCGTAGCCATGGCCGTAAACAACCGTATGGTGCCCCGCACCGAGTGGGCCTCATTCCCCCTGACCGAAGGAGCCCAGGTAGTCATCATCAAAGCAGCGTGTGGAGGGTAAGGCTATGCTGAAACTGCAATTCATTACCCACCAGACCGAGCGGTACAGCTACCTCGACTCGGCACGCATGGCGCTGGAAGGCGGATGCAAATGGATACAACTGCGCATGAAGGAAGCTCCGCTGGACGAAGTGGAGCGCGTGGCACTGGAACTGAAACCGCTGTGCAAGCAACACGACGCCCTGCTGGTGCTGGACGACCACGTGGAGCTGACCAAGAAGCTGGAAGTAGACGGCGTACACCTGGGCAAGAACGACATGCCCATAGCCGAGGCACGCCGGGTGCTGGGCGAGGGCTTCATCATAGGCGGCACTGCCAATACCTTCGACGACGTGAAGGCACACTACCTGGCCGGCGCCGACTACATAGGCTGCGGCCCCTTCCGCTTCACCACCACCAAGAAGAACCTCAGCCCCGTACTAGGACTGGAGGGCTACCGCTCCATCATCGCACGCATGGAGGAGGAAGGCATCGACCTGCCTGTGGTGGCCATAGGAGGCATCACCTACGACGACATTCCCCAACTGCTGCAGACTGGCATCAACGGCATAGCCATGAGCGGCAGCATCCTGCGGGCTGACGACCCCGTGGAGGAGACACGTAGATTGTTAAACATATAGTCACACTTTGCCGATGCGAAACGTGGAGAAGTTAAAAGGAGTTAGGAGGAGTTATCGCCCGCCCTTATGCGGGCTTAGGAGTTAAACGCCGATAGACGGTAAAAGGAGGAAGGACACCTTCAGCCTATTGCGCACTTATCGCTAACCACTGTACGAAGTATCGGCTTAACTACTTAACTTCTTAACTACTTAACTACATTAAATAACCAACCGGGATTTACCCCAAGAGATTTAAGTTAAACATTATAGTATAGATTATGGAGAAATTAGTCATTGCCGGCCGCGAGTTCAACTCACGCCTCTTTCTGGGCACCGGCAAGTTCAACTCAAACGAACTGATGGAACAATCCATCCTGGCATCGGGCACTGAAATGGTGACCGTGGCCATGAAACGTATCGAACTGGAAGACAAGGAAGACGACATGCTGAAGCATATTGTCCATCCACACATACAGCTGCTGCCCAACACCAGCGGCGTGCGCAATGCCGAGGAAGCCGTATTTGCCGCACAGATGGCTCGCGAAGCCTTCGGCACCAACTGGCTGAAGCTGGAAATACACCCCGACCCCCGCTACCTGCTGCCCGACTCTGTCGAGACACTGAAGGCCACGGAGCAACTGGTAAAGCTGGGCTTCGTCGTACTGCCCTACTGCCAGGCCGACCCTACGCTGTGCAAGCACCTGGAAGAAGCAGGCGCCGCCACCGTGATGCCCTTGGGAGCACCCATCGGCACCAACAAGGGACTGCAGACCCGCGACTTCCTGCGCATCATCATTGAGCAAGCCAACGTACCTGTAGTGGTCGATGCCGGCATCGGCGCACCCAGCCATGCCGCAGAGGCCATGGAGATGGGCGCATCTGCCTGTCTGGTGAACACCGCCATTGCCGTAGCGGGCAACCCCGTAGAGATGGCCATCGCCTTCAAGGAAGCCGTCATAGCCGGACGCCGTGCCTACGAAGCCGGACTGGGCACACAAGCCGCCGACTTCACCGCCGAAGCCAGCTCTCCCCTCACCTCATTCCTGAACGAATAACACCCCCGACCAGCCATGGACAATAAAGACAAGAAAGCATACGCCCACGCCGAGAAGCACTACATGCAGGGCACCATGTTCCCCTACATCAAGGTAGGTATGCAGAAAGTGAACCTCACGCCCACCGTCACCGTGAACGAGAAGGGCGAGAAGACCGTGACCCCCAACGACCCGGTGTACGTGTACGACACCAGCGGCCCCTTCAGCGACCCCAACATCAGCATCGACCTGAAGAAGGGCCTGCCCCGCATGCGCGAGGAGTGGATTACCTCCCGCGGAGACGTGGAGCAGCTGCCGTCCATCACCTCCGAGTATGGCAAGATGCGCCGCGACGACCCCTCGCTGGATCACCTGCGCTTTGAGCACATCGCCCTGCCCTACCGTGCCAAGGAGGGCCACTGCTGCACGCAGATGTACTACGCCAAGCGGGGCATCATCACACCCGAGATGGAGTACGTGGCCATCCGCGAGAACATGAACTGCCGCGAGCTGGGCATTGACACCTACATCACCCCCGAGTTTGTCCGTCAGGAGATAGCCGAGGGGCGTGCCGTACTGCCCGCCAACATCAACCACCCCGAATCGGAGCCTATGATCATAGGCCGCAACTTCCTGGTGAAGATTAACACCAACATCGGCAACTCCGCCACCACCAGCAGCATCGACGAGGAGGTGGACAAGGCCGTGTGGAGCTGCAAGTGGGGCGGCGATACGCTGATGGACCTCTCCACCGGAGCCAACATACACGAGACCCGCGAGTGGATTGTGCGCAACTGCCCCGTACCCGTAGGCACTGTGCCCATCTACCAGGCACTGGAGAAGGTGAACGGCAAGGTAGAAGACCTGACATGGGAAATCTACCGCGACACCCTCATCGAGCAGTGCGAGCAGGGAGTGGACTACTTCACCATCCATGCCGGCATCCGTCGCCACAACGTCCACCTGGCCGACAAGCGCCTGTGTGGCATCGTCAGCCGCGGCGGTAGCATCATGAGCAAGTGGTGCCTGGTTCACGACCGCGAGTCGTTCCTCTATGAGCACTTCGACGAGATATGCGACATACTGGCCCAGTACGACGTGGCCGTATCGCTGGGCGACGGCCTGCGCCCCGGCTGCATACAGGACGCCAACGACGAGGCCCAGTTTGCCGAGCTGGACACCATGGGCGAGCTCGTGGTGCGTGCCTGGGCAAAGAACGTGCAGGCCTTTATCGAGGGCCCCGGCCATGTGCCCCTGCACAAGATACGCGAGAACATGGAGCGGCAAATCAGCCACTGCCACAACGCCCCGTTCTACACCCTGGGCCCGCTGGTGACCGACATAGCACCGGGTTACGACCACATCACCTCGGCCATCGGAGCAGCCCAGATAGGCTGGCTCGGTACGGCCATGCTGTGCTACGTCACCCCCAAGGAGCACCTCGGCCTGCCCAACCGCGAGGATGTGCGCACCGGCGTCATCACCTACAAGATTGCCGCCCACGCCGCCGACCTGGCCAAGGGACACCCCGGGGCACAAATCCGTGATAACGCCCTGAGCAAGGCCCGTTATGAATTCCGCTGGCGCGACCAGTTCCACCTCTCCCTGGACCCCGACCGGGCACTGGAGTACTTCAATGAAGGCAGACACACGGATGGGGAGTACTGCACGATGTGCGGACCCAACTTCTGTGCCATGAAGCTGAGCCACGACTTGAAGAAGCAGTCGTAAAAGCCACGGAAAGAAAAGGAAAAGAAGGAGCGAGGCATCCCTTGAACAATGGTGCGGGCACACCCCATATAGGGGGTCTTACCACACCCCATATAGGGGGTCTTACCACACCCCATACCATGGGTGTTACCACACCCTATATAGGGGGTCTTACCACACCCCGTATAGGGGGTAAGATTTGGACAGGGGTACGTGTTGTTATAAGGGCAGGGGTACCACCCCTTATAAGGGGAGGGGTACGTGTTGTTATAAGGGAAGGGGTATATGCCCTTATAAGGGATAGGGTACATACCCAAATCACCCCCTGTCTCTCATTCCCGCTCCTTCCCCCTTACGCCCCCATTAACCATTTATCATTAACCATTTACCATTAACCACTATGTTTAGCGAAGAATTAGACAAGATATCGTGGGACGAGACCACCGCACGCATCATGAGCAAGACAGATGCCGACGTGCGCCGCGCCCTGAGCAAGGAACATTGTGACGTGGACGACTTCATGGCACTCATCTCGCCGGCCGCCATGCCCTATCTCGAAGTAATGGCCCGCCTGAGCCGCAAGTACACCGAGGAACGCTTCGGCCGTACCATCTCCATGTTCATCCCCCTGTACATCACCAACTCGTGCACCAACTCATGCGTGTACTGCGGGTTCCACATCAGCAACCCCATGGCCCGCACCATCCTCACCCCCGAGGAGATAGAGAACGAGTACAAGGCCATCAAAAAGCTGGGCCCGTTTGAGAACCTGCTGATAGTCACCGGCGAGAACCCCGCCAAGGCGGGTGTGCCCTACCTGGCCAAAGCCCTGGACCTGGCCAAGCCTTACTTCTCTAACCTGAAGATAGAGGTAATGCCCCTGAAGACGGAGGAGTATGCCGAGCTGGTGGGCCACGGGCTGAACGGGGTCATCTGCTTCCAGGAGACCTACAACCGCGCCCGCTACAACGTCTACCACCCGCGCGGCATGAAGTCAAAGTTCGAGTGGCGTGTCAACGGCTTCGACCGCATGGGTCAGGCCGGCGTACACTCCATCGGCATGGGCGTCCTGATAGGGTTGGAGGACTGGCGCACGGATGTGACCATGATGGCCTACCACCTGCGCTACCTGCAGAAGCACTACTGGCGTACGAAGTATAGCGTCAACTTCCCCCGTATGCGTCCGGCCGAGAACGAGGGCTTCCAGCCAAACGTCATCATGAGCGACCGGGAGCTGGCACAGGTGACCTTCGCCATGCGCATATTCGACCACGACGTAGACATCTCCTACTCTACCCGCGAGCCGGCCTACATACGCGACCACATGGCCACGCTGGGTGTGACCACCATGAGCGCCGAGAGCAAGACCGAGCCGGGCGGCTACTACACCTACCCCCAGGCACTGGAGCAGTTCCATGTGAGCGATGAGCGTACCGCTGTCGAGGTGGAGCATGCCCTCAAGGCTCTGGGCAGGGAACCGGTGTGGAAGGACTGGGATGCCTCGTTCGACTACACGAAGACAAGCCACAGCCATGCAGCCCAGTGACCGATACAGCAGGCAGACGGCACTGCCCGAGATAGGGCCTGCCGGACAGGAGAAGCTGCGTCAGGCACGGGTGCTGATAGTAGGCGTTGGAGGGCTGGGGTCACCCATCGCCCTCTACCTGGCGGCTGCCGGGGTAGGCACACTGGGGCTGGTGGACGATGACACGGTGAGCGTCAGCAACCTGCAAAGGCAGGTGCTGTATGTGGAAGCCGAAGTGGGCCAACCCAAGGTGCACTGTGCCGCCCGACGCCTGCAAGCCCTGAACAGCGACCTGCGGGTAGAGGCATACCCCTTCCGGCTGACTGCCGCCAACGCCGGAGAGCTGATTGCCCGATACGACCTGGTGGTGGACGGGTGCGACAACTTTGCCACCCGCTACCTTATCAGCGACACCTGCCTGCGACTGGGCAAGCCCTACGTGTATGGAGCCATCCGCGGACTGGAGGGGCAGGTAGCCGTATTGTGCACCTCGCCCGAAGCGAAGACCTACCGCCACCTCTACCCCGAGGAGGAGGAGATGTTGGGGCTCGTCCCCGACAAGTCCGTAGTAGGCGTGACGGCCGCCCTCGTAGGCGTGACGCAGGCCAGCGAAGCCCTGAAACTGATATGCGGGTACGGAGAATTGCTGCGCGACAGGTTGTGGACGATAGACCTGCGTACCCTGCAATCGTACATACTAACCCTCTGACACTCAAACTCCATCGATATGAAACTCATATACATCACCCTCCCCCGCTTCTTCCAGGGGGAGGCACAGTATCTCACAGCCCTGCTGCGCTCGGGGCTGGAACTCCTGCATGTACGCAAGCCCGAAGCCTCCATGCAAGAGCTGGAAGAACTCATCCGGGCCATCCCCTCCATGTACTACCCCCGCCTGGTGTTGCACGACCACTTCATCCTGGCCCAACGCTACGGGCTACGGGGTGTGCACCTCAACCGCCGCAACCCGCAGGAACCGGAAGGGTGGCAGGGGTCGACAAGCCGCTCGTGCCACTCGCTGGCCGAAGTGCGGCAGTATAAGGACACATGCGACTATGTGCTGCTGAGCCCCATCTTCGACAGCCTGTCGAAACCCGGCTACACCTCAGCATACGCTGCCGGAGAGCTGGAGGAGGCGATGCGGTCGGGCCTCATCGACAGCCGGGTCTATGCCCTGGGGGGCGTGACCTTGGAACACCTGCCACAGCTCCGTGCCTGGGGATTTGGCGGTGCCGCCCTGCTGGGCGATGCCTGGCAGCCCTTGCAAGGAGCCACAGGAGTGGAAGCCGGACGGATGGAGCAGCTGACCCGCCACTTGCATGAGCTGCTGGTGGCCGCGGCGCCACGTCACCCGTCGGTACTGAGCATAGCGGGGTCGGATTGCTCGGGCGGTGCCGGCATACAGGCCGACATCAAGGCCATATCGGCCTTGGGAGGCTATGCGGCCTCGGCCATAACGGCCGTCACCTCGCAGAATACACTGGGGGTGCAGGGCATATTCCCCTTACCGCCCGAGGTGGTGGAAGGGCAGATACAGTCGGTGATGGATGACTTGCACGTGCGGGCGGTGAAGATAGGCATGGTGCATGACGCAGCCCTTGTACGCGCCATTACAGGATGCTTGAGACGGTATAGCCCCGCGGCTGTAGTGTGCGACCCGGTGATGATTTCCACGAGCGGCCACCGGCTGATGGCGGAAGACACCATCCGCAGCATCGAGCAGGAGCTGTTCCCCCTCAGTACGCTCATCACGCCCAACCTTCACGAGGCGTCCATGCTCTGCGGCCGTGAGCTGCATACGGTGGAAGAGATGAAGGAGGAGGCCATGAGGCTGTCCGAACGATACGGCACGTCGGTGCTCATCAAGGGCGGTCATCTGGAGGGTGAGCAGATGTGTGATGTATTGGCTTCGGCTGTCCGGCCGGGCACAACCGAGTGCTTCGTGTCCCCCCGCATCGACAGCCACAACCTGCACGGCACCGGCTGCACCCTGTCATCGGCCATCGCTACCCGCCTGGCCTTCGGGTACGGGCTGGAGGAGGCCATCGGCCAGGCCAAGGAGTACATGGACGGCGCCATACGGCGCGGACGCGACTTGCACGTGGGGCACGGGCATGGCCCGCTTTGGCACTTTCAGGAGTAGCGGCGCGGGTAGCGCAGCAGGATGGCCAGCAGGGCACACAGCCCCATGCAGAAGGGATAGTAGAGGGTGCCTATGATACTCAGGGGCGACACGCCTGCCAGTCCGGCGGCAATGAGCATCTGGGCACCGTAGGGTATGAGCCCCTGCACCAGGCAGGAGAAGGTGTCGAGCAGGCTGGCCACCTTGCGGCGGTCGAGGCCGTAGCGCATGCCTATGTCGCGTGCTATGGGGCCGGTGGTGATGATGGCTATGGTGTTGTTGGCGGTGCACAGGTTGGCTATGCCCACCAGCGCCGCTATGCACAGTTCTGCCCCCCGTTTCCCGTTCACGTGCCGGGTCAGCCGGGCAATGATGAAGTCTATTCCTCCGTTAAACCGTATCAGCTCCAGCATTCCTCCCGCCAGCAGGGTGACTACTATCAGCTCGCCCATGCCCGTAATGCCTTCCCCCATGGCACCGAACCAGCGGAACAGGGGTATGGTGAAGTCGGCTTCGGGGGATAGGAAGAAGCCTACCATGCCGGTGGCCAGCAAGCCCAGCAACAATACCAGCACCACATTCAACCCCACGGCTGCCGTCAGTACGACGAGGAAGTAGGGCAGCACTTTGAGCCATTCCACGGGGCCTACCTCGGGCGACGTGTGGAGCGAGAGTCCCTGCACCACATAGATACCCAGCACGACCAGAGCAGCGGGTACGACAATTAGGAGGTTGACCCGGAACTTGTCGAACATCACGCACTGCTGCGTACGGGTAGCGGCTATGGTGGTGTCCGAAATGAAGGACAGGTTATCGCCAAAGAAGGACCCGCCTACCACGATAGAGGTCATGTAGGCCACATCGAGCCCGGTCTTCTCGGCCAGCCCCACTACCATGGGGGTGAGTGCCACGATAGTTCCTACACTGGTACCTATGGAAAAGGAGATGAAGCAGGAGGCTATAAAGATGCCCGCCAGCAGGAGGTTTTCGGGCAGTATGCCCAGGGTCAGGTTGACAGCCGCATCTATGGCCCCTACCGCTTTCGCACTCTGCGCGAAGGCTCCTGCCAGTATGAATATCCATACCATCAGCATGATGTTGGGGTTTCCGGCTCCGGCAGAGAAGTGGCTGAGACGCTTGTCAAGGGGCACCCTTCGGGTAATGGCTACGGCATAGCACGAGGCCAGCATGAAAGCCACCGTAATGGGCACCTTGTAGAAGTCGTTCACCAGGAGGGACACTACCAGGTACAGGAAAAGGAATACAAACAGGGGACTCAACGACCACCAGCCGCCTTGACGCGGAGTCGGGGTATCTGACATATCGTGCATGCTATAACAGGGTATAAGTTCAAACGTTGGTATAAAGTCCGACCGGCCCCGGGGCGACGCCTCGTTCGCTCCCAGGGGCCGGTCGCTGTATGATAAAGGTACCGGCATCACAGAGTGACCCCGTTCTTGAAGATGGCTATCTCTCTGTACCCCTTCTTTTCGTTGTTCACAGGCTCGCCGCTCGCTACGCGTATCACATAGTCAATAAAGCGCTCGCAGGTCAGCTCCATCGGTTCATCCTCTACGATGACGCCCGCGTTGAAGTCTATCCAGCCCGGTTTGTTGTGGGCCAGTGCGGAGTTGGTAGAGACCTTCATGGTAGGTACGTAGGTACCGAAGGGTGTGCCCCGTCCGGTAGTGAAGAGTACTATATGGCAACCGCATGATGCAAGGGCGGTTGCGGCTACCAGGTCGTTGCCGGGTGCGGAGAGCAGGTTCAGGCCTTTCACCTGAAGGCGTTCACCATAGCTCATGACGCCCTGCACATAGCTCTTGCCGCACTTCTGGGTGCAGCCCAGTGCCTTGTCCTCCAGGGTAGAGATGCCTCCTGCCTTATTGCCCGGGGACGGGTTCTCCCCTACCGGCTCGCCGTGGGACAGGAAGTATTCCTTGAAGTCGTTTATCAGCTTCACCGTCTGGTCGAACAGCTCACGGGTGCGGCAGCGATTCATCAGGATGGTCTCAGCGCCGAACATCTCGGGTACTTCGGTCAGTACGGTCGTACCGCCCTGTGCTACCAGGAAGTCGGAGAACATACCCAATAAGGGGTTGGCGGTGATGCCCGAGAAGCCGTCGGAGCCTCCGCACTTCAGGCCCACACGTAACTCGCTCAGGGGGACGTCGGTGCGTACGTCTTGGGAAGCCTTATCATAGAGCTGTCTCAACAGCTTCATGCCTTCCTCGTACTCATCCTCTACTTTCTGCACTACCAAGAACTTCACCCGCTCCTGGTCATACTCGCCCAGGAACTCTCTGAATACATCCGGCTGGTTGTTCTCACAGCCTAACCCTACTACCAGCACGCCTCCTGCGTTGGGGTGCAGCACCATGTCGCGCAGTATCTTCTTGGTGTTCTCGTGGTCCTCCCCCAGCTGAGAGCAACCGTAGTTGTGGGGGAATGCCGCGATGGCATCCACGCCTTTACCGACAGTCTCGCGACGCAAGCCTTCGGCCAGCTGGCCTACGATACCGTTCACACAGCCTACGGTAGGCACAATCCAAATCTCGTTGCGTACGCCTACCTGACCGTTGCTGCGGCGGTAGCCTTTGAAAGTCAGGTTACGGTTAGGTATATTGAGTTCGGCATTCACCGGGTTATAGGTGTACTCCAGCAATCCGGCAAGATTGGTCTTGATGTTATTCTCATTCAGCCAGTCGCCTTGCTTCTGTGCCTTCTTGACATGTCCTATGGGATAGCCATACTTAATCACATTCTCTCCCTCTGCCAGGTCTTGCAAGGCAAACTTGTGTCCGGCAGGTATTGTATCGTTCAATACCACCTCTTTGCCATCCACCGTCAACGTTGTGCCGGCAGGCAGTTCCACTATGGCCACTGCTACATTATCGGCAGGGTTAATCTTTAAATACTTTGTTTTCATCTTATTATCTTTATTGGTTTATCCTAAACACAGTTATCTGCATGGCCGCCATACCTATCAGTATATGGATTATCGGTTGCAGTAGAAATCTATATTTTCCTTGGTCAGCAGGTCAATAGGCATAAAGTTCTCCGACGGTATCTCCTTCTTCAGTATCAGGAAGTCGCATAAGGCCTTGATGCCGTTGAAGCCTTGCAAAACAGGCTGTTGGGCTATCAGGAAGAATATGCTTCCGGCTTTCAGGCAATCCACGTTGCGTTGCAACAAGTCGTACCCCATCAGATTGAAATCTGTAATCAGCCTTCTCTGCAAGTATTCACCCACAATATAAGCCTTGGAGTTGAAAGTGATTCCATTGCGCAAGGTAGGATGCTGCGCAAAGAATTCATCCAGCATACGGGCATCTTCATGGTCTTGCTTGGCATGCAAGTCCAGTTCCCATATCGTACAGTCTGCATGAAAGCTCTTCATGTATTCCCTGAAACCTATCTCACGCCGCTCCTGCTGGTTGGAGCCTACGATACCCTCGTTTATCTTTCGGAAGATAACTATCTCCTTGACCTCCTTTCCTGCCAGAAGCATCAGCATCTTGGCCGCAAAGTAACCGCTGCTATGGGAATTCTGCCCAAAGAATGAAAGCCCCGGTTCTTCTTTGATTTGCGAGTCTATATATATATAAGGTATAGAAAGCGTGTTCAACTCATCGGTAAAAGGCTTTGTATATTGTGGAGCCGTAGGTGCAAACAAGACTCCATCCGGTTTCTTGGCCAGTATAGTCTCAGCTGCACAGGCAAAGGAATGATAATCGTACGGGTCGTAAAACGACAGGTCGATGGCAATATTAAAGTCCGAATAGTTGTTCTGTGCCTCGTATATTCCCCGCTCTACTTCTGTCCAATACTCCCCTTCTTCATGCATCGGCAACAAGCAGGCAAAAAAATACTTCTTGTTGGAAGCCAATGCACTGGCATACATGTTGGGATGGTAATCCAGTTGTTTCAGTATCTCCTCCACGCGCTTACGGCTGGCTTCTGAAACTCCACTACGCCCATGAATCACCCTGTCCACCGTACCAACCGACACGTCAGCCATCTTGGCAATATCTTTAATCCTAATTCTATCCATCATAACAACATGCTTCCTACAGATTTATACTATAACTTTCACTCCTATTCTGTGTTTATATCCCTTTATTATTCCACTACCGAATTAGTGGATATATTTTAAAACAGGCAAAGATTTGTGTGCGTACACAATAATAATCTTAATATTTTGGACACAAATATATGATAATTTTTTGTATTCCAAAAATTATCGTATCTTTGTGCCCGCACACGAAGGATATGCTATGAAAGACGAAATCCGCATAGCATACACTTTATCAACAGATTAGCAGTATTACGCTACGAATTATAACAATTTGAAAGAAGAACATTGTCACACATTAAATAAAAGATAAAATTATGGGAAAGAAAGTTGTAACTTTAGGTGAAATCATGTTGAGATTGTCCACTCCGGGTAATACTCGTTTTGTTCAATCCGATTCATTCGATGTAGTGTATGGCGGTGGCGAAGCCAATGTTGCCGTGAGCTGTGCCAACTATGGACACGATGCCTACTTTGTAACCAAGTTACCCAAGCACGAAATAGGCCAATGCGCAGTAAATGCCCTTCGCAAATATGGCGTAAAAACTGACTTCATTGCTCGCGGAGGCGACCGCGTAGGTATCTACTACCTGGAAACCGGTGCTTCTATGCGTCCCAGCAAAGTGATTTATGACCGTGCACACTCTGCCATTGCTGAAGCTGAACCTTCAGACTTTGACTTTGATGCTATCATGGAAGGTGCAGACTGGTTCCACTGGTCAGGCATCACTCCTGCCATTTCAGATAAAGCAGCCGAACTGACACGCTTGGCTTGCGAAGCTGCCAAACGTCATGGCGTTACAGTTTCCGTTGACCTGAACTTCCGTAAGAAGCTTTGGACAAAAGAGAAAGCACAGTCCATCATGAAACCTCTGATGAAATATGTAGATGTATGTATCGGTAACGAAGAAGACGCAGAACTTTGCCTTGGCTTCAAGCCCGATGCAGACGTAGAAGGAGGTAAGACAGATGCCGAAGGCTACAAGGGCATATTCAAGGCTATGGCTAAAGAGTTCGGCTTCAAGTATGTAATTTCTACCCTCCGCGAATCTTTCTCGGCTACACACAATGGTTGGAAAGCCATGATTTACAACGGTGAGGAATTCTATGAGTCAAAGCGCTATGATATTAATCCTATCATCGACCGTGTTGGTGGTGGTGACTCTTTCTCTGGCGGTATCATCCACGGCCTCTTGACTAAGAACACACAAGGCGAGGCTTTGGAATTTGCAGTAGCAGCATCTGCATTGAAGCACACTATCAACGGCGACTTCAACCTCGTTTCTGCAGAAGAAGTTGAAGCACTTGCCGGTGGCGACGCCAGTGGTCGTGTACAGAGATAAAACAACCACTTCACTTATTCAATAAGAAGGGAAAGTCCGACTTTCCCTTCCAACATTCATCAACAGACTAACATTAAAACAAAAAAACAATGGCCAAATTTGACAAAATAGCCGTACTGAACAAAATTGGTTCAACCGGTATGGTACCCGTATTCTATCACAAAGATGTAGAAATTGCCAAGAAAGTAGTAAAAGCATGCTATGATGGTGGAGTACGCGCTTTTGAGTTCACCAACAGAGGAGACTTTGCTCATGAAGTATTTGCAGAAGTAGTAAAGTTTGCAGCCAAGGAATGCCCCGAAATGGCAATGGGTGTAGGTTCGATTGTTGACCCTGCCACTGCCGCCCTCTACCTGCAATTAGGAGCCAACTTCATAGTAGGTCCGTTGTTCAACCCCGAAATAGCCAAGATATGCAACCGCCGATTGGTGGCTTACACCCCTGGTTGTGGCAGTGTATCCGAGGTAGGTTTCGCTCAAGAAGTAGGTTGCGACCTTTGCAAGGTATTCCCCGGCGACGTGTTAGGCCCTAAATTGGTAAAAGGCCTGCTGGCTCCGATGCCTTGGTCCAAGTTAATGGTAACCGGTGGTGTAGAACCGACTCAGGAGAACCTCACCTCTTGGATTAAAGCCGGTGTATATTGCGTTGGCATGGGTTCTAAGCTCTTCCCGAAAGATAAAATCGCTGCCGAAGATTGGGAATACATTACCAATAAATGCAAAGAGGCCCTGGGCTACATTGCAGAAGCACGCAAATAAAAGCAACTTCCGTAAGCTGACTGCAAGCGTATGAAATATACAACACACTTCATGTATTTTCATAAGCGCTACTAAAATATTCATTTTGTTTAAAGGTGTTTAAAGGGAACAACCATCGGAATAAGCATAGCCTTATTCCGGTGGTTTGTTTTTATATCTATTGCCATAACGGGAACGCCTGATAAATCCAGCCCAAAGAATACAAAAACATACTACGTATGAAAGCTTGAATGTATAGAATCCGTAGCCCCTTATCAAAGATATCGAAAAGCTTAGGAATGAGAAGAAATGAAGTTTCACGAAAAGAGAGCTGTTTATTCTAGTGAAGTTTCACCATTAGGCATTGAAAACAAATGGATTATGGTGAAAGATGGAGGTAAAGAATAAAGTATTAACATAAATTCTTGGTCACACATGATTCTGTAGCGTGAATGAAGGCTTCAAGTGAATCTTTCACCATATTTATCTATATGACAACAGATTAGATTCCACCGTGAAGGTGTGAAACTTCAAATGAGAAAAAGATATTCAGCAGGTGAAAGGTACTCCCCTACACCTACTTCACATGGTTTCCATTCTAGACACAGGATGACGGCCACCAAAAGGCCAACTTGCGGCGCAGACATCTTGTGCCGTAACATCCTATTCCCTTATCATCAAACAGGGATTTTAGCATGCTAACTATGGACTTTAGCATGCCAAACAGGGACTTTGCGAAAAACAGATACATTTGTGTAAACTTATGTATCCGTAAGTGTGCATGATAGCAGTGGACTACCCATCTGCTGGCAGTTAACTACTATCACGCCAGGAGTTAACTACTATCGTGCAGCGAGTCCACTGCTATCAAACAAAGAGTTAACTGCCGATACATGCTTACCTGACAGTTACTATGCTGCCCGTAAAATAGGATTCTGATACCCAGTAACCCACCACCCTCAAAAAGGGAGGCCCAAATTCTCTGCCAATTTTCATAAATCAAATCAATATCTTATCTTTGCCACGAATATAAAACGCTTCTTAAGTATGGATGCACTATTAAAAGCAACTGTAGATGCTGCCATCAATTCCAGATACCCGGAAATGGCACCAGAAGGTAGAAAACAAATAGAAGAGATTCTTATACGCAAGGAAGTCAGTAAGGGAGAGTTGCTTCTAAAAGAAGGGGAAGTCAGCCATAATATAGTCATTGTGGGCAAAGGTATGGTCAGACAATTCTATTACAAGAACGGCAAAGACGTTACCGAGCATTTTTCTTATGAAGGCTGCATTGTTATCTGCATTGAAAGCACCCTCAAGCAGACCCCTACACACCTGATGATAGAAGCATTGGAAGACAGCGTCGTCTATCTGCTACCATTCAATAAACTGATGCTACTGACCGAAGTATCGTGGGAAATCAATATGTTCTACAGAAAGATACTTGAGTTTTCGCTTATCGTATCGCAAATAAAAGCAGACTCTTGGCGATTTGAGACAGCTAGAGAGCGCTACAACCTATTGCTCAAAAATCACCCTGAGGTCATTAAGCGTGCTCCACTATCACACATTGCCTCATACCTGCTCATGACCCCAGAGACACTAAGCCGTGTCCGCTCTGGCATCTTGTAACGAGCCACCATCTTTTCTACTACCAGCAGCAGGAGGCAGAAAAAAGTCTTCTCCAAGACTATATCATTATATATAAGCCCCTCGGCATAAACAATACCAAGGGGCTATTGTTGTGCTTAATAACAGGGCAGTACAATCTACTACCTAAAAACAAAAACAGGATACGATAATTAACAACTATCGTATCCTGTTTTCATTTACAGTTAAGCTATTCTTAGTTAGCAAGTTTTTTATTTACTACAATGTACGTTACCAATCCGACAACCAACAGAGCTGCTGACAAGCCCAGAATTCCATTATCATTAACATTGCCTGTAAAAGAGCATGCAACCAAAATAATTGCTCCAACCAAGATCAAGATTAATCCCAGATTTTTCAATAAGCCTTTCATTTGTGTGTATTTTAATAGATTATTATATTTTTCGATTTTGTGTCACAAAGAAACACATAATTCTTTAACAAGCGAAATTATTTTTGCAAAAAAACTATTATTCCTTATAAATAAGTCCATTTTGCAGGAATACAAGTGCAAAACATCAATCACTCATATTAAAAAATATCTTTTTCAGCAACTCCTGACCAACTCTGAGCTCGTCAAGCGTAACTCCCTTCAAAGCTTCTTTTAAAGTCTGATTTGCCACTGGCCGAGCCTTCGTTTCCAAATCGCGGCCATCCTTGGTCAAATGTATAAGATTGATTCTCCTGTCTTTTTTATCGGAAATGCGCACTACCAGATGCAACCTCTCCATATTGTCAATCAAGCGCGTCATGCTCGGCTTGTCCCGATAGGTTGCATTGCAAAGTTCCTGCTGTGTCACGCCATCCTTCTCCCACAGAAAAAGCAACACCGTCCACTGTTCGGGCGTAATATCCACCCCATTCATACGGAAATTGCGGAAAAGCTTGCGGTTAATGGCAGCAGATACCTTACCATTCAGAATGGCAAATATAAGTCTTATGTCAAAATCAAATTGCTCTATCATTAAATTTCTCACTTAAACCAACGTGCAAAGGTAGTTTTCCTGCACGAAAATTCCTATATCGGTACACAAAAAAACATTAAATGTTTGTAGTTCAAAATAAAATATCTACCTTTGCACCGCATTTTTTAAAACGAACTATTTATTTATTAATTAAACGAGTATGAATCAATACGAAACCGTTTTCATTTTAACTCCCGTTTTGTCTGACGTTCAGATGAAGGAAGCGGTAGAGAAATTCAAAGGCATCCTCACTGCCGAAGGTGCTGAGATTGTAAATGAAGAAAACTGGGGACTGAAGAAACTGGCTTATCCTATCCAGAAGAAGTCTACTGGTTTTTATCAACTGATTGAGTTCAAGGCTGAACCCACAGTCATTGAAAAACTGGAAGTTAACTTCCGTCGTGATGAGCGTGTTATTCGCTTCCTGACTTTCAAGCAGGACAAGTATGCAGCAGAATATGCCGCTAAGAGAAGAAGTGTAAAATCAACTAAAAAGGAGAATTAATCATGGCACAACAAGTTCAATCAGAAATCAGATATTTAACTCCGCCTTCAGTAGACGTTAAGAAGAAAAAATACTGCCGTTTCAAAAAGAGCGGTATCAAGTACATTGACTACAAAGATCCCGAATTCTTGAAGAAATTCTTGAATGAGCAAGGAAAAATCCTTCCGCGCCGCATCACGGGTACTTCTTTGAAATACCAACGCCGCGTAGCACAAGCTGTGAAGAGAGCTCGCCACTTGGCATTGCTGCCTTATGTAACTGACATGATGAAATAATAAGGAGGAGATAGTATGGAAATTATATTGAAAGAAGACGTAATTAACTTGGGTTATAAGAACGACATCGTAAACGTAAAGTCAGGTTACGGTCGTAACTACCTCATCCCCACCGGTAAAGCTGTCATCGCTTCTCCGGCTGCCAAGAAAATGCTGGCTGAAGAACTGAAACAACGTGCTCACAAACTGGAGAAAATCAAAAAAGACGCTGAAGAATTGGCTGCTAAGTTGGAAGGTGTATCACTGACCATCGCTACCAAGGTAAGCTCTACCGGAACTATCTTCGGTTCTGTTGGTAACATCCAGATTGCTGACGAATTGGCTAAATTGGGTCACAACATTGACCGCAAACTTATCGTTGTTAAAGACAGCGTTAAGGAAGTTGGCCACTACAAAGCTGTCATCAAGCTTCACAAGGAAGTTTCTGTTGAAATTCCTTTCGAAGTTGTTGCTGAAGAAGCTTAATCATACAACATTCATATTATACAGAAAAGTCGTACTGCTTCAGTACGACTTTTTTTATTTCAAAGCAATAACTTATATACAATAGCAGCAAAAAGATTAACTTTGCTTGTAAAATTACACAAACCGACTACTACATTCAGTAAGACACATAACAAACCTAAAAACATAAATGACATGAACAGAAACTGCAAAAGATTATTGGCTGCAATGTGTTGCATATCCTTGCTGACAGCCTGCAACAATCCTCAGACGCAAACTTCACAAACTTCTTCGTCAACCGACAGCATTAAACTGACCTTTGCTTACTTGACAGACGTACATCTAAACCAAACGAACTACGGCCACTGCAACGAAGGACTAAGACAAGCCCTGGAATGTGCCAAACAACAGCAAGCAGAAATGCTGCTCTTTGGAGGTGACAATGCCGAAACCGACCAGCTAGGAAACGATGAGACTACCGCAGACAGCCTGCACGCACATTTCAAACGCACGGTAGAAGAATACGAACTGCCGGCATATTTCACCATTGGCAATCATGACCGCTTCTATGTCTTCAACGGACAAAAAGATACGCTGGGATTCAAGATGTTTGAGAAGCACTACGGCAAGTCTTACGGTTCGTTCGACTACAAAGGCATACACTTCATACGGCTCAATGGCATGCACCCCACCAAGCAAGCGTTTGCCACCATTGACCAAGAGCAGATAACCTGGCTTAAAGAAGACTTAGCTAAGACCGGACTAGAAACTCCCATCGTCGTATCTACCCATGTTCCACTCCTGTCACTCTACTATCCTGTTGTTGAAGGCAGCATGCAAGCGCGCGACATGATAGATAACACAAAAGAAATAGTCGATTTGCTGAAACCATACAATATCAAGCTTATTCTGCAAGGACATCAGCACATTTACGAACAAATCCAGGAGCGTGGGCTTTGGTTTGTCACAGCCGGAGGTGTATCGGCCAACTGGTGGACAGGGCCACTGGCCGACACTGAAGAAGGCTTTCTACTGATTAAGGTAGACAACGCCAACAACTTCAGTTGGGAATATATTGATTATGGCTGGGATGTGCACTAAGACTGTATTTCATACAAGTAAACAATCCATATACTGCATTATTAATAGAGTAGCACCATTTCTTTCTACAAGAAATGGCGCTACTCCCATTTTAAGACTATATATAGGTTCTAACAACAAGTTCGACAGACTTAACCTCTCAACTTGATAAATCTTAACTATGAACCCTATACGAGTGTGAACTACAATTATCCATTAATCAAGTAGCCACTTATTTCTGCCTGCTTCTCTCTTACGCATCTTCCACAGTTGCCAACTATTGATAATATTCTGCCACAATACATAAGAGCCCGGACCTACAGAAGCCAATGGATTCAAATAAGTATAGGCCATCCAAATAGCAAGAACCGTATTCTTCTGACCCAACGCCTGTCCACCACTGATACGTTCACCATAATGTCCACCTATACGTTTACCCAGATAAAACTGAATACAACAAGCCACCAGACCAGCAAACGCTATCATCCATTCCACCGAGGCAGGAGCACTACTATTGACCAGCGAACGCACCGTCTGCCCCGAAACAATGGCTAGTGCTACACCCCACAAATAGAAAGCTGCATCGTGATACTCCAACAAGAACTTATGCACCACCGGCACAAACGCCCGCAAGAACCAGGCCAGGAAGAAAGGACATAGCAACAGAGGGAAAACCTTACTTAATATCTTCAGAAAAGCCGAAAAGAAAGAGATGTCCGTATGAGGTTCTACCAAAGGGAATACCAAAGGAACGGCCACTGCAGCCAAAAGATTGGACAACAACGTATAAGTAGTCAGGCTCGACGCACTTCCTCCTAACTTCCCGGTAATGACAGCCGCCGCCGTAGCAGTGGGACAAATAAAACATACCATGGCACCCTCAAAAATCTCACGATAAACTTCGTTCATGGGGCAATACACCAACAATGCGGCAAGCACTACGCACACCACCAACTGAAACAACAACAGCCACGCATGCCACGCCTTAGGCTTCAACTCACTGACCTCAACCTTACAAAAAGTAAGCAATAACTGAGCAAAAATCAACGTTGGAGTCAAAAAAGCAATCAGCCCGTTCATCAATGGCTTTGCCGGAGCCAGCCATGAAATGCGGGCAAAGCAGAAATAGCCCAGCGTTCCTGCTATCATGGCAATAGGCAAAGTCCAGTTTTTCAAAAAACGAATCAACATTCTCTTATTTTAATTTTAAGTTCTGTATCTGAAATACACACCTTCAACAAGACGCAAGCCATCCTATCCTACCGACGGACAACCTCATGCGTCCTGACAATTTCAGCAATACTTCTTCGCCCGAACCACTAGAACCGAAAAGAAAAGCATTGTTTTTGGACATGCAAAATTACGCTAAAAAACAGAAAACAGATGCCAACAAATGGAAAATCTGCCTCAAAATGAAGGCCAAAAGGAAGAAAACTTGCAACATAGTATGAGTTTTCTATAAAATTGCACTACATTTGCAGCAACTTTCATCATGCGAAACTATAGACTATACATATTATATATAAGCCTTGGCTTGTGCCTGCTATTCTTGCCTACTTTCCTATTTGCTCAAGCCAAAGGATTTACGGTAGTCATTGATGCCGGACATGGCGGACATGACCCTGGTGCCGTAGGCAAAATATCCAAAGAAAAAAACATTAATCTGAATGTCGCCCTGAAGCTTGGCAAGCAGATACAACAGAACTGCCCAGATGTTAGAGTCATCTACACTAGAAAGAAAGATGTATTCATACCACTGGACCGCCGGGCACAGATTGCCAATGATGCCAAAGCCGACCTGTTCATTTCCATACACACCAACGCGCTGGCCAAGAATCGTACAGCACAAGGAGCCTCAACTTGGACGTTAGGTTTAGCCAAGTCTGATGACAACCTGGAAGTAGCCAAACGGGAGAACTCTGTTATTCTCTACGAAAGCGACTATCAGACACGTTATGCAGGTTTTAACCCCAATTCGGCAGAATCGTATATCATTTTTGAATTTATGCAGGACAAATACATGTCGCAAAGTGTACACTTGGCATCGCTCGTCCAGCAACAGTTCAAGCAAACCTGCAAACGGCAAGACCGTGGTGTTCATCAGGCCGGCTTTCTGGTGCTAAAAGCCAGTGCCATGCCCAGTATATTGGTAGAATTGGGATTCATATCTACACCCGCCGAAGAGCGCTACCTGAATACGGAAGCCGGTACTACCTCGCTAGCCAATGGCATTTACCGTGCTTTTCTGACCTACAAGCGCGAACAGGAAATCAGACTGAACGGTAGTAGCAACACCATTATTCCACCAGCCGACCCTGCAGAAGAGACTATCAGTGAAGCAGAAGATCCAGCCCCCAAGCAGGAGACACGTCCCCAAGTCAAGAAAAGCAATGACTCGAGCAGTCCTGTATTCAAAATACAAATTCTGATTTCCAACAAACCCTTGGCTAAAAACGACAGGCAATTCAAGGGACTGAAAAACGTTGAATATTACCACGAAGGAAAATATTATAAATATACCTACGGGGCATCGACCGACTATAATCAGGTACTTCGTACCAAGCGTTCCATTGCCTCCAAATTTAAAGACGCCTTCATCATAGCCTTCAAAAACGGCGAAAAGACCGACGTCAACGCTGCTATCAGAGAGTTCAAACAAAAAAGAAACAAATAAAACAATATACATCATGAAGTATATCACGAAAGAAGTAAAAATCGGCATTGCTGGTATTGCGGCCCTCTGCATATTGGTTTATGGCATCAACTACCTGAAAGGAATACACATGTTCAAACCCTCCAGCTACTTTTATGTCAAGTTTGAAAACATCAATGGCTTGACCAAATCAAGTCCGGTCTTTGCCGATGGATATAGGGTAGGTATTGTTCGCGAACTCTATTACGACTATGAGAAGCCAGGCAATGTAGTGGCCGAAATAGATATTGACCCGGAACTTCGCATCCCCAAAGGCTCTACAGCTGAACTGACCGCTGACATGCTTGGTGGCATAAAGATGTCGCTCCTGCTGGCCAACAATCCCCGCGAACGTCATGAAGTGGGCGACACCATTCCTGGCATGCTGAACAACGGTATTATGGGAAAAGCCGCAGATATGGTTCCGCAAGTAGAGAAAATGCTGCCAAAACTTGACTCCATATTAGGTTCACTCAACAAACTACTGGCCGACCCTGCCCTACCAGCAACGCTGAACAACGTAAGAGACCTGACAGCAAGCATGGCTGTATCGAGTCGTGAACTGGAGAAGTTGATGAAAAACGATATTCCTCAGCTTACCGGTAAACTTAATACCATTGGTGACAATTTTGCCTTGATAAGCAACAACCTCAAAGAGGTGGACTATGCAGCCTCCATGCAGAAAGTTGACTCTACGCTGGCCAATGTCAAAGCCTTGACCGACCGTCTTAGCCAGAAGGATAATACCATTGGTTTATTGCTCAACGATCCGACATTATACAACAACCTGAGCGCTACATCTGCCAATGCAGCAAGCTTGCTTGAAGACTTGAAAGCTCACCCCAAACGTTATGTACATTTCTCCCTCTTCGGAAAGAAAGACAAATAATGGTCGTTGATGCCAAGCCTTTCTCCCACATTCTTAATATAAGAATAAAGGTAAAGCAAAGAAGCTTGAAAGTACTTAATAGATAATGATAAGAATACACCGAAGGACAAACGTGGAGAATATACCTCACCACACCTTCGGTGTATTCGTCTGAACGCAACAGCGCATCACACACGCTATGCAAGAAAACGCAGACAGGACAGTGAAATACGGCAAGATCCCGAAACTGAAGAATAGGACGGAAATACTTAATATAGAAATTGTCTAAATAAGAATCTAAATAGAACAAAAGCCGCAAAAAGCCACGTATGTCTATGTTACAAGACGAAACAGCACAATGGCCAATGCGCACTATTAAAAGCCAACAGATAGAATATAAAGCACAAATATATCATAATCAAGATTTTACAGAAAAGCAAATGACATTTATCAGTACCATATTAATAGACAAATTACAACTAGCTGAAAGCAAGGCATTTACTTTTCCAATGAAAAAAGCAAGAAAAAAGACATTTGTTTTTTCAGTTTTTGATTGCGAATTTTGCACCGTAGAAGTTTTACCTGAATAATAAATGCATTGAAGCCGTTATGAATGAGAAAAATCATGTCGGTCTTTGGAATCGTTGCCTTGAAATCATACGCGACAACATTCCCGAGCAGACATTCAAAACATGGTTTAGCCCCATCATACCTTTACGATATGAGAACAATACACTGGTGCTGCAAGTACCCAGTCAGTTCTTCTATGAATTCTTGGAAGAGAAGTTTCTCGATTTGCTTCGCCAAACCATCCATAAAGTGTTTGGTGAGGAAGCTAAATTGATGTACAATGTTATGGTGGTGAAGAACCCGCCTACACCTGTACCTCTTCCTTCACATTCTGGTCCAGCAACCTCGGCCAAAACAATAGTAGAGAAAGCTGTGCCGCGCATGCCGCAAATCTCGGAACTCGACCCCCACTTGAACCGTGACTACAACTTCGATACTTTCATTGAAGGTGAAAGCAACAAACTGTCGCGTAGTGTGGCCGAGGCCGTTGCACTCAACCCAGCCAAAACCATCTTCAACCCCTTGTTCTTCTACGGAGCTTCTGGCGTAGGTAAAACTCATTTGGCCAATGCTATCGGAACAAAAATTAAAGAACTTTACCCCGAAAAGCGGGTATTGTACATATCGGCTCATTTGTTTCAGGTTCAGTACACAGACTCTGTAAGAAACAATACGACTAATGACTTCATAAACTTCTACCAAAGCATTGATGTGCTCATTATTGATGATATTCAAGAGTTTGCAGGTCTCACAAAGACGCAAAACACATTCTTCCATATCTTCAATCATTTGCATCAAAACGGCAAACAGCTGATTCTGACTTCCGACCGTTCTCCTGTTTTATTACAAGGAATGGAAGAAAGACTTATTACCCGTTTCAAATGGGGCATGGTGGCTGAACTGGAAAAACCCACCATTGAACTGAGACGCAACATCCTGCTTGATAAGATTCATCGTGACGGCTTACAGTTCCCCATGGAAGTAGTGAACTATATTGCAGAAAACGTTGGTGACAGCGTACGCGATTTGGAAGGTATCATTATTTCCATCATGGCACATGCTACTATTTATAACAGAGAAGTAGACATGGAACTGGCACAACGTATTGTACGCAAAGTAACCCACAACGAAAATAAGGTTATAACCGTTGATGATATTATCAACAGCGTTTGCAAGCACTTTGGGCTGGAAACATCTGCTATCTACACTAAATCTAGAAAACGTGAAGTTGTGCAGGCTCGTCAAATTGCCATGTACTTGGCCAAGAACAACACAGAGTTATCAGCAGCCAAAATTGGCACTCTGATTGGCAACAAAGACCATGCTACAGTGCTCCATGCCTGCAAAACAATTAAAGAATTACGCGAAGTAGACAAAACCTTCCGGGCTGAAGTCGACGAGATACAAAGTGCATTAAGAAAGTAATCAGAGCACAATAGTACAGAGAAAGCATAGTTTTACTTTAGTATAAAAGAAGCGGTTCCAACAAAGAAAAACATCATTTTGTTGAAACCGCTTCTTTTAATCACAACACTCAAAGCAGAACATTGAAAGCTACAATCAGAAGCCTTGTTTTTTCATGGCTTCCCATAGTGCTACCGACATGGCTTCACTATCTTTCTTCGTATAGCGAACATCAGTAAACACCTGTGCCAACGTTTCTTTAGCGTTTTCTGAAACAAATTGCTTATTTTCAGGCAACGATTCCTTATAAGCGTACAGTCTGTCTATATCAGCAGAAGTATAATCATGGTAGAATTCATCATGAACCACAGCATCCAAAGGTAACCTATCCACTTGAGACGGACATTCATCAGGCCAACCTACTGTTACTGTAGTAATCGGGAACACAAGTTCTGGTAACTGCAAAGCATCAATAATTTGCTGAGGATTATAAGTTGTAGTCCCTAAATAACATATACCAAGCCCTTTTGCTTCTGCAGCTACGCAGAATGTCTGAGCTACCAACAGAGTATCGATAGCTCCTGTTACAAACCATTCAAAGTTATTATAGCCCGGTTCTGCCTTGCGCATCTCGCACCATTTACTGAAACGATGTAAATCAATACAGAATGTAAGTACTACTGGGGCAGTCTTTACCATAGGCTGGTTGAAATGGGCAGGTGCCAAAGCCGCTTTTCTCTCCGCATCGCGAGTCACCACAATACTATAGGCCTGCATGTTTCCCACTGTAGATGCACGACAAGCGCTCTCCAATAAATCATTTAACAATTCAGCCGAAATTTCCTTTTGCTGATATTTGCGAATTGTTCTTCTGTCTTTCAAACTATCCATAATTTCTTTTTTCTACAAAGGTAGCAAATAAAACCATCAATCCATTTATAGGAGCACTTTAAGTCTATGCACTTTTATCATTATATAACAGAATATTTGCATTGGCAAATTATTCAGTTTTCCGACTCTACGATTACGTACATAATCCAATAAAATCAAAGAATGCATATTAAACGATTCTCCTTTTGGAAAACTTTCGCTGGGTTAGCAAATATTTAAATTACTATAAATCTATCCATTATGTTTTGAAAATAGAAAACTTAATATCGGTTGAAAACTTCCAAGATACTTATTTTGCATAATAAGAAAACATTTCTAACTTTGCACCTACATTTGTTATCCTTAGTAAGACTTCTACATAATATTATTAATTTTCAACTAATCTAAGAAACATTGCATCGTGGAACAAAAGATTTATTCTTACAATGAGGCCTTCGAAGCATCCTTGCAATACTTCCAGGGCGACGAGCTGGCTGCAAGAGTTTGGGTAAACAAATACGCAGTCAAGGATTCTTTCGGAAATATTTACGAAAAGAGCCCAGAAGATATGCATTGGCGCATAGCCAATGAAGTTGCTCGTATAGAAAACAAGTATCCAAATCCGTTGAGCGCCGAAGAACTGTTTCACTTATTCGAGCATTTCAAATACATTATTCCGCAAGGAAGCCCTATGACTGGCATAGGCAACAACTATCAAGTAGCCTCATTGTCCAACTGTTTTGTTATCGGTGTAGATGGCGAAGCCGATTCCTATGGTGCAATATTTAAAATAGACGAAGAACAAGTACAACTGATGAAGCGTCGTGGTGGAGTTGGACATGACCTCTCACATATTCGTCCGAAAGGTTCTCCAGTAAAAAACTCAGCCCTGACTTCTACCGGCCTTGTTCCGTTCATGGAACGCTACTCAAACTCTACACGTGAAGTAGCTCAAGACGGTCGCCGTGGAGCCTTGATGCTTAGTGTTTCCATCAAACATCCTGATTCTGAAGCTTTCATCGATGCAAAGATGACAGAAGGCAAAGTAACAGGAGCCAATGTCTCTGTGAAATTGGATGATGCCTTCATGGAGGCTGCCATTAATGACAAACCTTATACCCAACAATATCCTATTGACTCGACTAATCCACTGGTACAAAAAGAAATCAGTGCATCTACTTTGTGGAAGAAGATTGTACATAATGCCTGGAAATCGGCAGAACCGGGTGTATTGTTTTGGGATACAATCTTGCGCGAATCTGTTCCCGACTGTTATGCAGACCTTGGTTACCGCACTGTATCTACTAACCCATGCGGCGAAATTCCTCTTTGTCCTTATGACTCTTGCCGCTTGCTGGCCATCAACCTCTACTCTTATGTAGTCAATCCTTTCAAGTCTGACGCATATTTCGACTTTGAGCTGTTTGAAAAGCATATCAAACTGGCTCAGCGTATCATGGATGATATCATCGATTTGGAACTGGAAAAAATAGAAAAGATTCAAGCCAAGATAGATTCTGACCCAGAAAGCGAAGAAGTAAAACATACCGAGCGCATGCTTTGGGAAAAGATTTATAAGAAGAGCGGACAAGGACGTCGTACCGGCGTTGGTATTACAGCCGAAGGCGATATGCTGGCCGCACTCGGATTGCGTTATGGCACAGAAGAAGCTACCGATTTCTCTGAAAAAGTACATAAAACCATAGCATTGAACGCCTACCGTTCATCGGTAGAAATGGCACGTGAACGTGGCGCATTTGACATTTATGACACAGAACGCGAAAAGAACAATCCGTTCATAAACCGCCTTCGCGAAGCCGATCCTCAATTATACGAGGACATGAAGAAATATGGCCGCCGAAACATTGCATGTCTTACCATAGCTCCTACCGGTACAACCAGTCTGATGACTCAAACG
Source organism: uncultured Bacteroides sp. (assembly GCA_900553815.1). Taxonomy (GTDB): domain Bacteria; phylum Bacteroidota; class Bacteroidia; order Bacteroidales; family Bacteroidaceae; genus Bacteroides. The sequence continues at coordinate 19,222 of USEY01000020.1, read as the reverse complement.
ACATCGGGCATTGAACCGGTATTCTTACCGGTATACAAACGCCGCCGCAAAGTCAATCCCAATGATACAAATGTCCGCATAGACTTTACTGACGAAACAGGAGATGCTTTTGAAGAGTACATTGTATTCCATCCCAAATTCGTTACCTGGATGGAAGCTCAAGGCTACGACCCTGCCAAACGTTACACACAAGAAGAAATTGACGAACTCGTACAGAAATCACCTTACTACAAGGCAACTTCCAACGACGTCGACTGGCTGATGAAAGTAAAGATGCAGGGACGTATACAGAAGTGGGTGGACCACTCTATCAGTGTTACCATCAATCTGCCTAGCGATGTAAGCGAGGATTTAGTTAACAAACTATATATTGAAGCTTGGAAATCCGGCTGCAAAGGATGTACCGTATACCGCGACGGTTCACGTTCAGGCGTTCTTATCTCAACCAAGAGCAAGAAAGAAGATTTACCTCCTTGCAAACCGCCTACGATTGTTGAAACCCGTCCGAAAGTTTTGGAAGCTGACGTTGTACGTTTCCAAAACAACAAGGAAAAGTGGGTTGCCTTCGTTGGCTTGCTGAACGGCTATCCATACGAAATCTTCACCGGACTCCAGGACGACGACGAAGGTATCGTCTTACCCAAGAATGTCACTTCCGGACATATCATCAAGAACATCGACGAGAATGGAAACAAGCGCTACGACTTCCAGTTCGAAAACAAGCGCGGATACAAAGTTACCATTGAAGGTCTGTCTGAAAAATTCAATAAAGAATACTGGAACTACGCCAAACTTATTTCAGGCGTGTTGCGCTATCGTATGCCAATCGTTCAGGTGATGAAACTCGTCAGCTCATTACAGCTTGACAGCGAAAGCATCAATACCTGGAAAAACGGTGTTGAACGCGCACTGAAGAATTACGTGCAGGATGGGACCGAAGCGAAAGGCAAGAAATGCCCGAACTGCGGCAATGAAACCCTTGTATATCAAGAGGGTTGCCTCATTTGCAAGACCTGCGGTGCTTCGCGTTGCGGATAATGCGTGACACACAAACGTTTGCGTAGGGATTTAAATGGCTTAGATTTTAATAGCTGCAAACTATGCGGAATATTTTTTATACTTGCATACGTTTTGCAGCTATTGATTTTTCTAAATCTAATATTATATGATACTATTATTCAACATTGAATACCGTACCAGTTGGGGAGAAGAGGTTAAGATTTCCGGTTCCATTCCAGAGCTGGGAAACAACCGACCCGACAAAGCCGTCGACATGCAGACAATTGACGGCATACATTGGAGCGCAGAAGTAGAAATTCAAGCGCCTGCCAACCAAGAAGTGCAATACAGCTATTACATCTACTGCAATGGCAAACTGACACGTAAAGAATGGGACAGTCTGCCCCGTACGCTCTATGTAGACAGCAACGCACCACAAAAAAGATACCTGTTGCAAGACTGCTGGAAGAACATGCCCGAGCAGCAATACTTTTACACATCGGCATTCACCGAATCGCTGCTGGCGCACAAAGACAGAGCAGCCGCTCCCAAAGGTCACAACAAAGAACTTGTCATCAAGGCATACGCTCCGTGTGTAGACAGCGACCATTGCATAGGCATTTGCGGCAACCAGCCAGCATTGGGCAACTGGGACCCCGACAAAGCCATCCTGATGAGCGATGCCAACTTCCCTGAATGGCAAGCAAGCATCGACGCTTCCCAACTGACATACCCCTTAGAATACAAATTCATTCTCTATCATAAGAAGCAGAAGAAAGCCATGGCTTGGGAAAACAACCCCAACCGCTACATGGCCGACCCTAAGCTGGAAAACAATGAAGCACTGGTTATAGGCGACCGCTACGTATATTTCAGCCTTCCGGCCTGGAAGGGTGCAGGTGTAGCCGTGCCCGTCTTCTCGCTGCGCTCTGAAGAAAGCTTCGGTGTGGGCGACTTCGGCGACCTGAAGCGTATGATTGACTGGGCTGTCAGCACCGGACAAAAAGTCGTACAGATACTGCCTATCAACGATACGACCATGACCGGCACCTGGACCGACTCTTATCCCTACAGCAGCATATCCATCTATGCTTTCCACCCCATGTATGCCGACCTGCAACAACTGGGGCAACTGGAAGACAGCAAGAAGAGAGAAGAATTCAGCAAACGCCAGAAAGAGCTGAACGCACTGCCCGCCGTTGACTACGAAGCCGTAAACAATGCCAAGTGGGAATACTTCCGCCTCATCTTTGCACAAGAAGGAGAAAAAGTATTGGCATCGCCTGAATTCCATCAGTTCTACGAAGCCAACCAGGAATGGCTGAAACCATACGCAGCCTTCAGCTATCTGCGCGATACCTACCATACCGCCAACTTCAACGACTGGCCTGCTTACAGCACCTACCGTGCAGAAGAGATTGACCATCTCTGCCAACCCGGCACCGAACAATATCCCAAGATAGCCATCTACTACTACATACAGTTCAACCTCCACCTGCAATTGCTGGCAGCTACCAGCTATGCCCGCGCACATGGAGTTGTACTGAAAGGCGACATACCCATCGGCATCAGCCGCCACAGTGTAGAAGCCTGGAAAGAAGCTCACTATTTCAACCTCAACGGTCAGGCCGGCGCTCCCCCCGATGACTTCTCGGTAAACGGTCAGAACTGGGGATTCCCCACCTACAATTGGGATGTGATGGAGAAAGACGGCTACGCCTGGTGGATGAAGCGCTTCCGCAAGATGTCTGAATACTTCGACGCTTACCGCATTGACCACATTCTGGGATTCTTCCGCATCTGGGAAATACCGATGAATGCCGTTCATGGCCTGTTGGGACAGTTTGTGCCCGCACTGCCAATGACACGCGAAGAGATAGAAAGCTACGGACTCCACTTCCGCGAAGACTTCTTCCTGCAACCTTACATTCACGAATATTTCCTGGGCCAAGTGTTCGGTCCGCATACCGACTACGTGAAACAGACGTTCCTTGAAACAACCAACACGTGGGAAGTGTACCGCATGAAGCCCGAATTCGATACCCAACGCAAAGTAGAAGCCTACTTTGCCGGCAAGACGGATGCTGACAGCATCTGGATTCGCGACGGACTCTACTCGCTAATCAGCGACGTGCTCTTCGTGCCCGACCGCAACGACCCCTACAAGTATCATCCGCGCATCGGCGTTCAGAACGACTTCGTCTACCGCGCACTCAACGACTGGGAGAAAGCCGCATTCAATCGCCTGTATGACCACTACTACTATCACCGCCACAACGACTTCTGGCGCGAACAAGCCATGAAGAAGTTGCCACAGCTCACTCAATCGACCCGCATGTTGGTGTGCGGTGAGGACTTGGGAATGATTCCAAGCTGCGTGCCCTGGGTGATGAACGAACTGCGCATACTTTCGCTCGAAATACAGCGCATGCCCAAGGACCCCAGCCAGGAGTTCGGACACCCCGACTGGTATCCCTACCGCTCGGTATGTACCATCTCCACCCACGACATGTCGACCCTGCGCGGCTGGTGGGAAGAGAACCAGCAACAGACGCAACGCTTCTACAACACCATGCTGGGCCACTACGGAGCAGCACCTACAAGCGCCACGGCCGAGATATGCGAAGAAGTGGTGCGCAACCACCTCTACAGCAACTCCATCCTCTGCATACTGTCGCTGCAAGACTGGCTGTCCATTGACCAAAAATGGCGTCACCCCAACGCACAGGAAGAACGAATCAACGTGCCTGCCAACCCACGCCACTACTGGCGCTACCGCATGCACCTGACGCTGGAGCAGTTGATGAAGGCCGACAGCCTGAACTCCAAAATCAAGGAGCTCATAGAGCTGACTGGCAGAAAAGGCTGAACAGAGACTGACAAGAGAAAATAACCCTTTTAGAAAACAAGTCTGCCGCCACTTCGGAGACACGGTCTAAAACCGTCCCAAGTCGGCAGACTTGATTTTGTTAGTACCCCAAACCTCCAATCATCCATTCCACCTACTCAAAACCATCCTCAAAACCATCCTCCCAACCTCATGAATACCTACATCTTTCTGAAAGAGCTGCGCTTCTTTGCCCACCACGGCGTAGGCGAACAAGAAACCCGCGTGGGCAATGAATTCACCATAGACCTGCGCATCAAGACCGACATAGCCAAAGCCATGCGAACTGACAACGTGGACGACACCGTCAGCTATGCCGACATCTACGAAGTTATCAAACAGGAGATGAACATACCTTCCAAACTGCTGGAACATGTAGTCGGGCGTATTGCGCGCCGTCTTTTCCGAGATTTCCCTACCATAGAAGCATTGGAGCTGAAGCTGTACAAGCGCAATCCGCCCATGGGAGCCGACATCGCTGCCACCGGGGTGGAAGTCTGCTGCAACCGGTCTGAAGTGTCAGTTTGAGACATCCCGATGCCTCCCGTCATGACTTCCCGATGTCACCCGACATGACTTCCCGATGTCATCCGGCATGACTTCCCGATGTCACACGACATGACTTCCCGATGTCATCCGGCATGACTTCCCGATGTCATCCGGCATGACTTCCCGATGTCATCCGACATGACTTCCCGATGTCATCCGGCATGACTTCCCGATGTCATCCGCCGTGACTTCACAATGTCATCGGCCATGACTTCACAATGTCTCCGGCCGAGGCATTTCAACGGCCCGGCCGAGACTTTCAAAAGTTTTGTTTGGCTATCATCTGAAAAAGATTGGCACCCTTTCCAATCCACTCAGACCAACTGTGAATAAGCCCTGCACCCCTTTAGATAGTAGCGCACCAGAATGCAGAACGTGCTGCGTTCGGGAATGGATGACAGCACTGTACGCCTCAGATTATCGGCACGCGCCGGTGCAAACTCAGCTTTCGAAGCGGCAAAATCGCGACGGGCACGCACCACCGCACGTGCATCGGCCACCTGCCCCTTCAGCAAGAAGCTGAGAGCTGCCACATAGTCGAGCCAAAAGCGGGCACGCATGACGCTGCGCAGCTCGCTCTCGGGCAGGTTCTTGTAGAGCATCAGCAGATTGTTGCGGAAGTTCAGGTATGTCTTGCGCGGACTTCCCTTCTTCAGCGTGGCACCGCCCACATGGTAGACCACACTTTGAGGCACACAAACCAATCCCCTACCCCTCGCCCGCAGGCGCCAGCACAAGTCTATTTCCTCCATGTGGGCAAAAAAACGGGCATCGAGGCCACCCGTCTCCTGATAATCCTTCAGACGGATGAACAGCGCGGCACCGGTGGCCCAAAATACGGGCCGGACCGTGTCATACTGTCCCTTGTCTTCTTCCACCACTTCCATCACACGACCGCGACAATAGGGATAGCCATAGCAATCAATAAATCCTCCCGCCGCACCGGCATACTCAAACAGCTGCTTCTGCCGCCAGCTGCGTATCTTGGGCTGACAGGCAGCTACCTCAGGATGGGCATCCAGGTAGTCGGCCATCGGGCTCAGCCAGTGTTCCGTCACCTCCACATCCGAGTTCAGCAGCACCACATATTCTGCATCTACCAGCTTCAGCGCCCGATTATAGCCTTCGGCAAAGCCATAGTTCTGGCCCAGTACCAGGCAACGCACGCTGGGAAACTCCTGCTGTAGCATCTCCACCGACTGGTCGGTCGACCCGTTGTCGGCTACATAGACCACCGCCCCGTCGGCCTCCGAACAAGCCACCACCGAGGGCAGGAAGGAACGGAGCATTTCACAGCCGTTCCAGTTCAATATTACGACAGCTATCTTATCCATGATGTACAAAATCCTCTTTTTTATGTTTCCAGCGCTTGTGCGACCAGAACCAGTAGGCCGGCTCGCGACGAATGGTCTGCTCCAGCCGGCGGGCAAAGCATTCGGTTATCTCGCCCTCGGCCGTCTGTTTCGGCGTCTCGGTCAGCAGTTCAAAGTCCACCTTGCAATAGCCTCGCTTCACCCGGGTCAGCTCGCAGTAGAACACAGGAAAGCCCATCATCCGGGCAATGCGCTCGGCACCGTCCATGAAGACGGTATCCTGATTCAGGAAAGTAGTCCAGTAGTGGGCTTCGTTGCGATTGGGCGACTGGTCGGTAATCAGTCCTATGGCCAGGCGTTTCCCTTCCTTCCGCAGTTTGATGACCTCGCGGGCAGTGGAATGCTTGGGCACGTTGTATCCGCCATAGCGGGCACGGATACGCTTGAACATCTCGTCCAGATAGGGATTGCGCAACCGCTTGTACACCTGCACCGGCACATCGCCCGGAGCCATGATGGAACTCATGCCCGTAATCCACTCGAAGTTGGCATAATGGGGAATCAGCAACACGATGCCGCCGTGCTTCTCTATCATCGACAGGTATTCTTCCTTGTTGTCATACTCCATGCGCCTGCACAGTTCCTTGAACGGCATACGCAGCATTTTCACCTCCTCGAGCATGTAGTCGCAAATGTAGTGGTAGAAGCGCCCCTCAATGGCACGCAACTCCTCGATGCTTTTTTCAGGAAACGAGTTGCGCAGATTAGTGCGCACCACCTTCCGCCGATAGTGCACCATATAGCGCATGACAAAGTACAAGCCATCGGAAAGCACATAGAGTGCCCTGAAAGGCAACAGTGCCAGCAACCACATGCCGGCATAAGTAAGGTAATAGATTAACTTCGACTTCATGGCATTCAGGACAAAATCGTACCGACGAGGGCTGTATTATCAGCATTAAACGCTTCCAGTCTGACATTGACCACCTGATTGTCGAGGCTGTTGATACGGGGCACCTCCACCCGTATGTAGTTGGGCGTAAATCCATGCATGGGCGTTCCGGGCTTGGAGTGCTCCAGCAGGGCGGGCATGGTCTGACCAATGTGGCGTTTGTAGAACTCGTATGTCTTCACGTCCGACATCTCCAGCAAGACCCGACTGCGGCGGTGCTTCTCGGCCGGTGGCACAGCATGCTCTATGCGCAGGGCAGCTGTACCCGGTCGCTCCGAGTAGCTGAACACGTGCAGCTGCGTCACGTCCAGTCCTTCCAGGAAGCGGGCGCCCTGTTCAAAGTATTCTTCCGTCTCGCCGCGGGTACCCACTATCACGTCCACACCAATGAAAGCGTCGGGCATCAGTTCCTTGATTTTCTTTACTTTGTCGGCAAACAAAGCCGTATCGTAGCGACGACGCATCAGCCGCAGCACTTCGTCGCAACCCGATTGCAGGGGAATGTGGAAGTGGGGCATGAAGTGGCGCGAACGAGCAACGAAGGCTATGATGTCATCGGTCAGCAAGTCGGGTTCGATGGACGAAATGCGGTAGCGCTCAATGCCTTCCACCTCGTCCAGTGCCTTTATCAGGTCGAGGAAACTCTCTCCGGTAGTCTTGCCAAAGTCGCCAATGTTTACGCCGGTCAGCACAATCTCCTTGCCTCCCTCGGCTGCGGCCTTGCGTGCCTGCTCCACCAGCGAGTCAATGCTGCCGTTGCGGCTCCGTCCGCGGGCAAAGGGAATGGTACAGTAAGAACAGAAATAGTCACATCCGTCCTGCACTTTCAGGAAGAAGCGCGTACGGTCGCCGCGCGAGCAGGAGGGAGCAAACGAACGGATATCTTTCAGCTTCGAGGTAAAGGCTTCGCCGGTATCGTGCTTTTGCAGGTTGCCCAGGTAGCTCAGCAGGTCCTTCTTCTGCTCAGCACCCAGCACCACGTCCACGCCTTCGATGTTAGCCACCGTGTCGGGCTTCAACTGTGCATAACATCCGGTCACCACCACAAAGGCACCCGGATGCTGCTTCACCAGCCGGTGTATGGCCTGCCGGCACTTCTTGTCGGCCACCTCGGTCACCGAACAGGTATTCACTACGCAAATGTCGGCTTTCTCGCCCTTGCGCGCAGTTCTCACGCCTGCTTCCCGCAGCATTTGCCCTATCGTAGACGTCTCGGCAAAATTCAGTTTGCACCCCAGTGTGTAATACACTGCCGTCTTGTCCTGGAATATCTGAGTATCTATCATAACTCTTTCAGTATTTCAATAAAAAACTTCCGCCAATGCCGCGATATGCATGGGTCTACAGCCGTTTCCAGCCAGCTTTTGCAGACAAATGGCAGAAGATTATGTACAAAAACACTGCAAATGTACACATTATTATTATTATTTTCCTACTTTTGCACAATTCATCAACAATTGTGCAATGATACAAGAGAATTTTATCAAGCTGTATGAGCACAGCTTCCGTGAACACTGGGACTTGCCCTGCTACACCAATTACGGCGAAGACGAAAGCTATACCTACGGGCAAGTGGCCCAGGAGATAGCCCGCCTGCACCTGCTGTTCAAACATTGCAGCCTGCGCCGGGGCGACAAGATTGCCGTCATCGGAAAGAACAATGCCCGCTGGTGCATTGCCTACATGGCCACCATCACCTACGGCGGCATTGTGGTTCCTATCCTTCAGGACTTCCACCCTAACGACGTCCACCACATCGTAAACCATTCCGAATCAGTCTTTCTGTTCACCAGCGACCCCATCTGGGAACATCTGGAGGAAGACCGGCTCAGCGGCTTGCGCGGTGTGTTCTCGCTTACCGATTTCCGCTGCCTCTACCAGCGCGACGGCGAAACCATCCAGCGCTTCCTCAAACATATCGATGAGGAAATGCACGAAGCCTATCCCAAGGGATTCAGACGCGAAGACGTCTGCTATACCGACTTGGGCAATGAAAAAGTAATGTTGCTCAACTACACCTCGGGCACCACCGGCTTCAGCAAGGGCGTAATGCTGACCGGCAACAATCTGGCAGGCAACGTCACCTATGGCATCCGCAGCCAACTGCTGGTCAAGGGTGAAAAGATACTATCCTTCCTGCCGTTGGCACATGCCTATGGATGTGCGTTCGACTTCCTCACGGCTACGGCCGTCGGTGCACACGTCACATTGCTGGGCAAGATTCCCTCTCCCAAGATTCTGATGAAAGCCTTTGGCGAAGTAAAGCCCAACCTCATCATCACCGTGCCGCTTGTCATTGAAAAGATATATAAGAATGTCATCCAGCCGCTCATCAACAAGCGTCCCATGCGCTGGGCACTCAACATTCCACTGCTCGATGCGCAGATTTACAGCCAGATTCGCAAGAAACTGGTCGATGCGCTGGGCGGACGCTTCAAGGAAGTCATCATTGGCGGCGCAGCCATGAACCCCGAAGTAGAAGCATTCTTCCACCGCATCAAGTTCCCCTTTACCATAGGCTATGGCATGACGGAGTGCGCACCGCTCATCAGCTATGCACCGTGGAATGAGTTTGTGCCTACCTCGTCGGGACGCATCCTCGACGGCATCATGGAAGCACGCATCTACAAGGAGAACCCCGAAGCCACCATTGGCGAAATACAGGTCAGAGGCGAAAACGTAATGGCCGGCTACTATAAGAACCCCGAAGCCACCCGCGAAGCCTTCACCGAAGACGGCTGGCTCAAGACGGGTGACCTGGGCACACTCGACGAGCACAACAACCTCTTCATACGCGGACGCAACAAGACCATGATTCTGAGTTCAAGCGGACAGAACATCTTCCCCGAAGAAATTGAGGCACGGCTCAACAACCTGCCGTTCGTCATCGAAAGCCTGGTCATCGAACGCAACAAGAAACTTGTAGCACTTGTCTATGCCGACTACGAATCGCTCGACTCACTGGGGCTCAACAATCCCGAAAGCCTCAAGGCCATCATGGACGAAAACCTCAAGAACCTGAACAATAGTGTGGCCGCATACGAAAAGGTGAGCCAAATACAGCTTTACCCCACCGAATTCGAGAAGACTCCCAAGCGAAGCATCAAGCGTTACCTCTACAACAGCATTGCCGAAACACAGGATTGATGCCTCCAAAAAGCAGGAAAGAACAAGCAAGAAAAGGAAAAATACAACCCAAAAGCAAAATTCCCTTTCAGCCCATTCTTTCCTGTATTTTTATTAATCATCTATATATCAATAAAATACAAAATCAGAAAGGGACTTTCCAAAAAGTTACACCTCTTTTCCACAAAAAAACATAAAAAAAATTTGCCCTTAAGAGAACAACGTATTCAAAAAGTGCATACCTTTGCAACGTTTTAATAAAGCAATTGATTGTATTACGTTTTAAAAGGTAAAGGAAATGAAAAAATTAGTTTTGATGGCAGCAGCTATCGTAGCAGTATCTTTCGCATCTTGTGGTAACAAAGCAGCTAACGCAGAACAAGCTAAAGCTGATTCAATCCGTATCGCTGACTCTATCGCAGCTGTAGAAGCAGCCGCAGCAGAAGCAGCAGCCGCAGCAGCAGCTGATACTACTGCAACTGATAGCACAGTAGTTGCTGAATAATCAGAAACGTACAGAGAGAATTGAAAGTCTGACGTGCATTTGCACGGACAGACTTTTTTTATGTCCTTACCCGTCAGCTTCCAGCTGCCATTGTCACTGTGCCTCACAGAAAAAAACATCACATCCGGCTTCAGAAACTCACCTTCCAAACTATCCACTGACACGGCAACCACACGATTCTTTCCTTTAAGAATAAAGTTTCAGATTTGTTTCAGAGCAGGAAACCATTTGTTTCTAGGCATGAAACTGTTAGTTTCAGAGCATGAAACCAGCAAATTCCGGGCATAAGCCATTAACTTCCAAACACCAAGCCATCCCAATCAAGGCATGATATTAAAATGTACGGACGTAAGTTTCAGACAAGACATACTAGTCTATTTGTCTTGTCAGCTTGACGTCAAATGACCGGACACCCAATTTAAATGGTTGAAGCCATGCTACAGCAGTCTTTTCTTTCAAGGAAAAGGTAAGATTTCTTGCAAAATTCTTCTTTTTTTCTTTTCTTTGCACAACGTTAACTATCTCTATACGCAACGTCAATTAACCGAATATTCATTAACTCCTAAAAAGAAGTGCCTATCGAAGAAACATTACGCCAATAATTAGAAATAGACATCACGTAATGGACAAAACAACGAAAGCTACCGACGAAATGTTGGTGGCACGCTATGCACAGGGGGAAAACGAAGCATTCGACATCTTGCTTGACCGCCATAAGGAGCGGCTCTATACCTATATATATTATAATGTGCGCAACACCGAGCAGGCCGAGGACATCTTTCAGGAGACCTTTGCCAAGGCCATCGTCACCATTCAACAGGGACGATACAGCGAAAGCGGCAAGTTTCTGGCTTGGCTGACACGCATTGCCCACAACCTCATCATCGACTACTTCAGACAAGAGAAGCAGGAGTGCCTGGTATCATGCGACGAAGAAGAGCGCAACCTGCAAAACAGTCTGCAATTCTCGGAAGGAACCATCGAATCACAAATCATCGGCCACCAAATCCTGTCCGACGTGCGCCGCCTCGTCAAGTTCCTGCCCGACGACCAACGCGAAGTAGTCTATATGCGCTACTACCAGGGACTCAGCTTCAAGGAAATAGCCGACATCACCGGCGTCAGCATCAATACCTCGCTGGGCCGCATGCGCTACGCCATCCTCAACTTGCGCCGCATGACCGAAAAGTACGACATCGTGCTGACTACCGACTAAGTTGTTACAAACCTTTTCACAGGCCTTCCGCCAGAATTCTGCAAATAAATCTGCCCTCTTGCATAATAACGCGCCTTTCCCACCGTTTCTGTAATAAGAACCGGCCGGAAAGGCGTTTCTTTTCCACCTTCGGAAGAGTGCCGCCGGCTACCCAAACACATTGCCTATGGATAAAAATACTACTCCGCTTCCCCCCTTACAACCTATTCCAAGAGATGCTTCGGGCAAGCCCATACTGCTCCAGCCCTCCGAAAAGACCATTGCCTTGCTCAAGAGCCTGGCGCGCAACCTGCGCATGGAACCGCAACTGCCGCAAGGGTTGCAGCAGCTCATATTAGGTTGATTGAAATCTTTTGCCTACCTTTGTTTTGCCTAAGGGCAAACGGAGCGAAAGAAAAATGCTGCAGACGCCACCGTCCGCCGGTTTCCGCTGCTCCAAACTTCAGTTTCATGTCTAATTCTTCAAGCAAACCTCTGTTATGAAACCCATTATTTCCCCCTCCCTGTTGTCTGCCAACTTCGGTAACCTGACCGACGACCTCAACATGATAAACCGCAGCGAAGCCGACTGGCTGCACATCGACATCATGGACGGGGTGTTTGTTCCCAACATCTCATTCGGCTTCCCCGTGCTGAAACACGTGGCACGCCTTACCAAGAAACCCCTGGACGTACACCTGATGATAGTGCAGCCCGAGAAGTTCATCCCCGAAGTCAAAGCCCTGGGCACGCACATCATGAACGTGCACTACGAAGCCTGCCCCCACCTCCACCGCGTGGTGCAGCAGATATGCGAAGCCGGCATGCAACCGGCCGTGACCATCAACCCCGCCACCCCCGTGGCCATGCTGAAAGACATCATCAAAGACATCTACATGGTGCTGCTGATGAGTGTGAATCCCGGCTTCGGCGGACAGAAATTCATTGAGCACACCCTGGAAAAAGTGGCCGAAACGCGCGAACTGATAGAACGCACCGGCTCCAAAGCCCTGATTGAGGTGGACGGAGGCGTCAACCTGACCACCGGTGCCCAGCTGGTAGCTGCCGGTGCCGATGCGCTGGTGGCTGGCAACGCTGTCTTTGGCTCGCCCAATCCCGAAGAGACCATCCGGGCTCTGAAGCAACTGTAAGCCCACTTCCTCAGCACCTACCACGTGAACAGCAACAGTCTGCTACGCTACCCCTTCTTGCGGCTGCTGGCATCACTGGCAACCGGCATAGCATGCGGCCAGGCACTTCCACAGGCATGGCCGCCCACCGTTACGGTCTGCGCTGCCCTGTTACTGTTCACGGTCTACCTACTATGCCGCCGGCACCTCCCATCCATCTTCGGCCTTTTCACAGCCGCCTTTTTCATACTGCTGGGCCACCAGCTCATGAGCCGCCACATAGCCCATACACTCTATCCTTTTCCACCCGATGCCGCCACCTGGCAAGTGAAACTCACCTCTCAGCCCGAGGAGAAAGCCAAAAGCTTGCTGCTGGAAGCCACCCTGGAAGGAGTGAGCCGCAACGACAGCCTGCTGACAGCCAGGCATCCCACCTCCCTCCTGCTCTACTTTCCCAAAGACAGCACCGCACACTCCCTGCGCCGGGGCGACCGCCTGCTGATACATGCCCGCCTGGCCATGCCCACTCCCAACGGCAATCCCTGCGAATTCAACTACCCGCGCTACCTGCTCCACAAGGGGATAGGCGGCACGGGCTACGTGCCACTGCACCGCTGGAAAGTCATTGCCCACGACTCCACGCGCAGCCTCACACAGCAGGCTGCCGACTACCGCCAGCGGGTTGTGGCCCACTATCGCCGCCTGGGATTCAGCGGCGACGAACTGGCCGTGCTGTCCGCCCTGACCGTGGGCGAAAAGAGCGAGCTGAGTGAAGAAATCAGCGAAACCTACTCGGCCACCGGTGCCGCCCACGTGCTGGCACTCTCAGGACTGCACATCGGACTGCTCTACGCGCTGTTCAACTACCTGCTGACACCCCTCTGGCGACGGCGGCGTAACCTGAAGCCCCTGTGCACGCTGGCCATCGTGGCCGTGATGTGGCTATTTGCCTTGCTCACGGGACTCTCGCCGTCGGTAGTACGTGCCGTCAGCATGTTCAGCCTGCTGTCAGTGGCCTCGCTGCGTTCCGAACGCACGCTGACCCCCAACTCACTGGCCGCCACCGCCTTCCTGATGCTGCTGATACACCCGGCCTGGCTGTTCGACGTAGGCTTCCAACTGTCGTTCTGCGCCGTGACCGGCATTCTGCTACTGAAACCCGGACTGGACAGGCTATGGCGCCCTCGCCATCCCCTGTTGCTGAAGCTGCGCGACCTGCTCACCGTCTCCCTCGCCGCACAGGCCGCGGTAGCTCCCCTGCTCATGCTCTACTTTGCCCGCTTCTCCGTCCACTTCCTGCTCACCAACCTCTGGGTCATTCCCCTGGTGACACTCATCATGTATGCTGCCCTGCTGATGCTGCTACTCAGTCCGTTTCCCGGACTGCAAGCCCTCTTTGCCCCCGTCGTGGAGCTGCTGATACGCTTCCAGCACACCGGCCTGCGCCACATCGAGGCACTGCCCGCCTCCACCATCGACCGCATTAGCCTGCACCCTGCCGAAGCAGCCTTCCTGCTGGCCATCATCCTGCTGCTGGCAGGCTACCTCAGCCACCGCAGCCACCTGCGGCTCTCCATCCTGCTGGGCAGCCTGCTGCTGTTCTCTACCATCCACTGCGCTTACCAGCACCACTGCCGCCCCCGTGCAGCCATCGCCTTCTACAACTACCGCTCCTGCCCCGCCGTCCACCTCATGACCGACAGCCGACACTCCTGGCTCGTATGCGCCGACAGCACAATGACAGCCGTCTCCGGCCTGAAACGTTCATTGGCCCCCTATTGGAACCGCATGAAACTGGCCGAACCGCAACTTGCAGGTCCCGACCACCCGCTCATTGCCCAAGACACACCCGGCCTGCGCATGCTGTTCTATGGCGGAAAGCGCATCGGCCTGCTCAGCGGCAACTACCGTCCCCAAGTAGAGGTCCCCCGCCGCTACACGGTGGACTACCTCTACCTGTCCGAAGGCTTCCGCGGCAACATGCAGCAGCTGACCCGCCACCTCCACATCAACCAAGTGGTGCTCGACGGTTCCCTGCCCGCCTACCTGCGCCAACGCCTGGGCAACGAATGCCGACAGCTTGGCATCCCCTGCCACGACCTGTCTGCCGACGGCTACCTGCAAGCCCTCCTCTGACCTTCCCCACACACAACAGAGACAGCCAAGAAAAAAGGCCCTGAAACCTGTCACCACAGGTTTCAAGACCTTAACAATAAGCCATATACTACGTGCTTGCGCTACGGCAAGCCACTCATGGTTAGAAACATCTCATTCAAAGTGCCCGTTCTTCCACACGTAGACCCTCGTGGAACGGATATAAGGCTTCAGCGCCTTGGCCGCCTCCTCCGACATGTAGTCGGGAGTGGTGAACGTAAACGTCAGCTCCTGACCCGAAGCCGACAAATCGGCCTTCATCAGCAACATGTCGGCTTGCCGGCGGGCATCGTTGTAGCGATAAAGGTTGGTCGTATCGGCCGGCTCGGCCACGAAGTCGTCCAGCACAGGCAACTGGGGCAGGAAGTCTGCGGCAGGCAGCGGCTTCCAGTCCGTGGCATAGAAGCGCAGCGAACTGTCGCAAGCCGGCGCACAAGCCGTGCGTATGGTGCAAATCACCTTCGTGCTGTCGTTCAGCGGCAGCAATTTCATCTGCCAGGTGCTTTGGTCGGTCATCTTTATGCGGATGTAGTCAGCCGACAGATGGGTCATCTCCGACTTGCCGCCCAAGCGGTTGGTCACTTCGGCCTTCATTTTGCTTTCCAGAAAGTCGATGAAGTCGGCCCGGTTCACCGCCGTCAGCAGCGGACAAATAGAGTCGGGCATATTGGTAAAGCACACCTTGGCCAGCTGTGCCCTTGCGCCTGCCATACAGAGGCAGACCAGAAAAAACAATGCTATCAATCGTTTCATACGTTCGTTAGTGATGAGTGGTGAGTGATGAGTAATGAGTGGTGAGCGGTTAGTGGTAAGTGGTGAGCAGGCAGGCTATCTCCTCCAGGTACTTCACATCCACCTCGTCGAAGTCGGCTACCCGGTTGCTGTCAATGTCGAGCACACCCCATACGCCGCCATCGGCCTTGCGCAGCGGCACCACCACCTCCGAGCGCGACAACGAACTGCAGGCAATGTGTCCCGGAAAGGCATCCACATCGGGCACCAGCACCGTGCGCCCCTCAGCCCACGCCGTGCCGCATACGCCCCGGCCCTTCCTGATGCGTGTGCAGGCCAGCGGTCCTTGGAAAGGTCCCAGCACCAGCTCATCGCCCACAACTCGGTAGAAGCCTACCCAAAAGAAGCCAAACGTCTCCTTCAGCGCCGCAGCCACATTGGCCAGATTGGCCACCCAGTCGGTCTCGTCTTGCAGCAGGCCCTTCAGCTGGGGCAGCAGCAGTCGGTATTTCTCCTCTTTCGTTCCTTCGGCAATATGTAAGTCTTCAGCCATAATGTTATCTGCTTGTCTATTTGCTGCCCAAATATAAGAAGAACATTCCAATCAGCACCAAAACAAGGTCAATGGCCTTGCTTTTTAAATTCTTTTCACGGAAGAACAGGGCACCGAAGAGGAACGACACCACCACGCTGCCGCGCCTTACCATGGACACGATGGAAATCATGGAGTCCTCGTAGCTCAGGGCATAGAAGTAGACAAAGTCGGCCGCACAGAGGAACAGCGAGATGAACAGAATGGTCCAGTGCCAGTGAAAGGGCGTGCTCTCCTTGCGCCGCGGATACCACAGCAACAGGATGACGGGACATAGAATAAACACCTGGTAGATGTTGTACCACGACTGCACCAGCATGGGGTTGAGCTGCTTCATCAGGTACTTGTCGTACAGCCCGCTCACGGCACCCGTCACCGCCGCCAGCACGATGAAGAATATCCACTTGTTGTGCTTGAAGTCGATGCCCTCCTTCTTGCCCGAACGGCTCAGCATGAAGAACGACAGGATGGCCAGCAGCACACCAATCCACTGATACAGGTTGAGCCGCTCGCCAAACAGCAGCATGGCGCCCACCAGCACCATGACGGGGCGGGTGGCATTGATGGGGCCCACGATGGTGAGCGGCAGGTGCTTCATGCCAAAGTAGCCGAACACCCATGACGACAGCACAATGAACGACTTGATGATGATATACTTATGCTCCGCCCATCCGGCCATGGGGACGTAGACCATCGTGTCTTGAAGCAACGACGGCGCACACGCCGACACCACAATGAAGGGCAGGAACAGCAAACTGGAAAAAATAGTATTCAAAAACAATACCGGCAGCACCGCATTGCCACGCAACGACTGCTTCTTGAACGCATCATAGAAGCCCAGCAAGGCTGCCGAAAGAAAGGCGAGTAATAACCACATGAGTTAAATGAAGAATTAAGAATTTTATAATAGCGGTCAGCGGTTAACGGTCAGCGGTCAGTATACTTATCACTTACCACTAACCGCTTATCACTTACCACTCACCACTAACCACTTATCACTTACCACTGACAAACGTTCCCTCCGGATACGTCACATCCACCAGAAACAGCGCATTGCCCGGCACCGACGTGCCCGCCTTGCAGCGGTCCTTCTGCTCGATGACCTGCCTGAAGCCCTCTACCGACAGCTTGCCGCGGCCCACCTCCAGCAACGTGCCCACGATGGCACGCACCATGTTGCGCAAGAAGCGGTCGGCACGGATGGTGAACATCCACGTATCGGCATCCACCTGGGTCCAGGCGGCGTGCATGATGCGGCAGTTGTTGGTCTTCACGTCGGTATGCAGCTTGCTGAAGCTGGTAAAGTCGGTATAGTCCGCCAGCGTGCGAGCGGCCTCGTTCATGCGCTCAAAGTCGGGCTTCTGAAACAGGCGGCAACTATACTGACGGCGGAAGGGCGACTTGGCCGTCGTGACATAATACTCGTACTGCCGCGACGTGGCGTCGAAGCGCGCATGGGCGTCGGGCTTCACCGGCACCACCTTGTACACCGATATGTCGGGCGGCAACAGGCGGTTCAGCTTGTCAGCCACCAGGGCCGTGTCCAGCGGCTCGGGATGGTCAAAGTGAGCCACCATCAGGCGGGCATGCACGCCGGCATCCGTCCGCCCGGCCCCTACCACCTCCACCTGGCGGCGCAGCAACACCGACAACGCCTGCATCAGGCTCTCCTGCACGCTGCTGCCGTTGGGCTGAATCTGCCAGCCATGATAGGCCGTACCGTCGTAGGCCAGGTAAATGAAATAACGATACATAGAAACAGGTATTTTAAGTTTCGTAGGTAAAGGAGGTAAAGAAGGTAAAGGAGATAAAGTAAAGCCGGCTTAGGAGGTAAAGCTCCATACTTCATGCAGCGGCCAGTAGTGAATAACTCTCCACTCTCAACTCTCCACTCTCAACCCTCCACTCTCCACGTTTACGCCCGCAAAGTTACGGCATTATTTCCTGACATCGTGCCAACATGGCAAGAAAACTAAAGAAACTTTTCCGTACCTTTGCCCCGCTTTTGATATAAAATACAAATACCCCACATGAAGACAAGAAACAGAATCCTCCCGTTGCTGCTGCTGGCCGGCACCGTGGCAACCATGACCTTTGCCGGATGCAAGAAGAAAGACATGTCGATGAAGATGAACAACCCGCATAATATAAAAGGTGTCATCAGCTACAAACGCTCCTTCGGCGACCTCAACCAGAAACACCTCGACATAGCTCAGACGCTGGGCATCCCCCCCATAGCCGACCGCCAAGAGGCCGAGGGCATGACCGCACAGCTGCGCTTTATAGGCAACAACGAGCTCTACGCCGTCGACTCGCTGACCCACTCCATCCCCTACCTCACCCCCGGAGCCGCCACCCTGCTCGACACGCTGGGCAGCAACTTCCTCGACTCGCTGGCTGCCAAGGGACTGAACCCCAACCGCATCATCGTCACCTCCGTGCTGCGCACCCAGCACGACGTAAAGCGCCTGCGCCGACGCAACACCAACGCCAGCGCCAACTCGTCGCACTGCTACGGCACCACCTTCGACGTCAGCTGGAAACGCTTCGAAAAGGTGGAAGACCCCGACGGACGCCCCATGCAGGACGTCAGCGCCGACACCCTGAAGCTGGTACTAGCCGAAGTACTGCGCGACCTGCGCCAGGCCGACAAGTGCTACGTGAAGTACGAACTGAAACAGGGATGCTTCCACATCACCAGCCGGATGAAGGAGTGATAAGTGGTGAGTGGTAAGTGGTTAGTGGTGAGTCGTTAGTGATAAGTGATAAGTGGTAAGTGGTTAGTGGTTAGCGGTAAGCAGACAGTGCGCCAGCCTTGTAGAGACGTGGCGTGCCGCGTCTCCTGTTACACCGCGCAGCCACGGGCTTTAGCCCGTCATCCCGCACCCGATGCGGGACCTAAGCACACAGATGACACAGAGGGACACGGATGACCACAGATGTGTGTGTACTCTCCTGCTCCCCTGGCATAGGGGAGCTGCCCACAGGGCTGAGGGGTATCGTTATGCAGCGGTAAGCGGTGAGTGATAAGTAGTTAGCGGTAAGCAGACAGTGCGCCAGCCTTGTAGAGACGTGGCGTGCCGCGTCT
>USEY01000019.1 GCA_900553815.1 uncultured Bacteroides sp. | reverse complement strand
AATATCAGACGAACCGGTATGCCTAGCAAATATGTACAATTTTACAATGTAGCCCCTAAAGAAAACGAATCAAACGGAGAACGCCCCAGTAGAATGATGTATCCAATTGAAGAACAAACTAAAAATAAAGCAAATTTAGAAGAGGCTCTCCAGCGTATGGGTGGAACAGATGATTGGACCTATCATGTTTGGTGGGATAAATAATAAAATAAATTGTATCACATTTATATTTAAAATTATGAAAGTAATATTTTTCTATTTAATACTATGCGTCATAAGTTTATCACTCAATAGTTGCGTTAACGATTCAGAAGATAATCCTATATTTGGCGAGAACGAACTATACATCTATACTGAGATACAAGGAAGTGTTTCTGCAATAGCTGGAACACCAACTACGCTTCCTATTTTAGTATCTCCGGCAGATGGAAGTGTATCCGTACGCTGGCTATTGAACAATGAAGTAATAGGAACAGAACCCACGTTAAATTATACTTTTACAGAAGTTGGTACTTTTACTTTGCGTATAGAAGCACAGCGTGGAGAAGCTACTAATTACAGAGAGTTTACACTAACCGTCACAGAGCCTTAAAAAAACAAAGAATGAAACATTTTATATTATACATCCTTTTAATCATATTCTGTAGCTGTTACAACAATATTTCAGCCAAAGAAATTACAGTACAGAAAAAAATTGTATTCGGATATTTACAGTATGAACAATTGCCGAATTATCAAATACCATGGGAACAACTAACCCATTTAAGTATAGCTTTTGCCAGAGCAACAGAAGAAGGATATATAGCAGACATTGATAAAATGGAAAAAATTATTCCAATTTTACAAGAAGGACAAAGAAAAGGAGTAAAGGTATTACTTTCTGTTGGTGGCGGTGGAAATAAAGCAATAATGGGAAAAGTTCTACTTAATGAGAAATACCGTAACTGTTTCAAATCCGAATTAATAAATATCATAAATAAATGGAATTTGGATGGTTTGGACATTGATTATGAACTTTGGACCGGCGGTTCTAATGGATATGGAGAAGGAGACAAAGAAAGAGCTGCACTATTAGAACGTTTCTACCAAGAAATAAGAGAAGAGTTACCCAAAGATAAATTACTTACAGCTGCAGTTAGTGCAGATTGCCCTAAAATAAAAAAATGGGGAAATTATAATGTATATAATGCCACTATGTTTCAGTACCTCGATTTTATAAATATAATGATTTATGATTTTACAGGAGGCTGGAAAACATCAAAAATAGGGCAACATGCCAGCATGGAACATTTCGTAATGGCTGCTAAACACTGGAGTAAAGTGAACAAAATTCCTAAGGACAAAATCATATTGGGTGTACCTTTCTATGGAGTAAAGTTTCTATCACATGATACACCAATTGGAGCTACCCATATATCCTATAAGAATTTACTTAAAAACTATCCGAATGAACAGGTATGCAACAAAGATGATATAAATAACCTGATATTTTATAATGGCAAACCAACAATACGTTCAAAAGCAAAATTTGTTATTGACAATGAATATGGTGGGATTGCAATATGGACTATATCTCAAGATAGCCAGCAGAAAGTGAATAGCCTACTGCAAGTCATATATGAAGAATTTCAGTTAAACAATAAATGAAATATACATCTAAGTAATTCTTAATCCTCAATATCATTCTAGATATTACAAAGTCAACATGGTCCTGGCTTTTTTGCCAAGACCATGTAAATCAAACTATTTTTCTCTGAGATATACCGAATGAAATGGCTCGATTCCAATAGATTCAGTATATCAGTTTTTCATTAGGAAACCCACAGTTTTCACTACTACATATACATAAAAATATGGCATATACCAATCCAGCCCAACCCCATTCACATATCATCCCCCTAATCATCCTAGGCACCCTATTCTTCATTTTCGGCCTAGTTTCATGGGTAAATTCCATACTGATACCCTATTTCAAGGTAGCATGTGAATTGACACATACTCAATCCTACTTTGTTGCATTGGCATTTTATATAGCCTATTTAGTTATGTCTATCCCTGCAGCAAGATTAATAGGATACATTGGATCAAAAAAAGGAATTATAACCGGATTATGGATAATGGCAATAGGTACACTTCTGTTTGTACCGGCAGCATATACAAGAGAGTATTCTATATTCTTAACAGGACTTTTTACTATTGGCACAGGATTATCGATATTGCAAACTGTAGCTAATCCTTATGTAACAGTATTAGGTCCTATTGAATCGGCAGCCAAACGAATCAGCATAATGGGGCTATGCAATAAGATTGCAGGTATTCTGGCTCCTCTGCTGTTTGCAGTCGTTATTCTAAGAAGCAACGACAACGAGTTGTTTGAGATATTAAAAGCAGGAAACTTGCCATCCGTCGAAAAAGAAGCAATCCTTGATGAACTTATCCAAAGGGTTATCGTGCCTTATGCCGCATTATCAGCTTTTCTGTTCGTATTTGGCTTTGCGGTAAAATTCATCCGCATGCCAGAACTCAATCTTTCAGACAATGAGCAGAGCACTTCCAATAATCATGGAAAACACCGCTCTATCCTCTCATATCCTTATCTAGTGTTAGGTGTATTTGCTATATTTTTTCATGTAGCAGCGCAAGTTATATCAATAGATACCATCATAAGCTATGCTGAGAGTATGGGATTTACGCTACAAGAGGCCAAAATATTCCCTAGCCTAACATTGACTTGCGCCTTAGGTGGATATTTTTTAGGCATTTTATTAATTCCACGTATTGCCAGCCAATTAAAAATGCTACGTATAGCAGTATGTGGAGGCCTAATACTATCAATATGCGTATTACTGATACCTGGAAACATTGATATATTTGGGCATACAACATCGCTGTCCATATTCTTTCTTTGCTTGATGGGGGTATGCAATGCGCTAATCTATGCAGGAATATGGCCATTAGCTATCCATGATTTAGGACGATGGACTAACTTGGGGTCATCTCTTATGGTAATGGCATTATGTGGTAACGCATTTATGCCGGTAGTTTACGGACTGATAGCCGACCACCACGGACTTCGACTAGCCTACATTGTACTAGTCCCCTGCTTTTTGTATCTTATTTTTTATGCTTTTTACTGATATAAACTTAATTTTTGGCCTGAATTATGGAAGCGAAAAAAGGACAAATAATCAAAATCTATAATGGACACATACTGACTCCTACTCAGGATTTGGGAATAGGTTCTATTTTCATAGCGGATGGAAAAATTATCGGTGTAGAAAAAGGTAATTATGAAATAGCAGATTGCCTAGAATACAACGCTCAAGGCAATTACATTGCTCCTGGATTTATAGATTTACATACCCACGGAGCTGGAGACTCCGATTTTATGGATTGTACAGTGAAAGATTGCCTCAATATTGCCCGTACTCATTTACGCCATGGAACAACTCTACTTTACCCAACAACCTTAGCTTCAAACAATCAGGAATTATTCCGGTTTCTTGATGTATATGACCAAGTAAAAAAACAAAATGAAGGAGCAGCTTTTGGCGGTCTGCATCTTGAAGGGCCTTATTTTGCACAAGCATTCAGAGGAGCGCAGGATGCCCGCTACTTACGTAATCCCGCTCCTGAAGAATATATGGAAATTCTGGACAGAAGTTCCGACATTGTCCGTTGGAGCATTGCTCCTGAACTGCCAGGTGCCTTGGATTTTGCTGACGTTCTTTGCCAACATAACATCCTTCCATCCATAGCTCATACTGACGCTGTATATGAAGACATCACAGAAGCAATTAAACATGGCTTCAGACATATTACCCACTTCTATTCCTGTATGAATGGCATAACACGAAAAAACGCATTCCGCCACGCTGGATGTATTGAAGCAGGCTATTTGCTTGATGAGCTCACCATTGAATTAATAGCGGATGGTGTCCATGTACCAGCTCCATTGATGAAATTAGCGATAAAAAATAAAGGAATAGACAAAATAGCCCTCATCACCGATTCTATGCGTGGAGCAGGCATGCCAGAAGGAGAAAGCATCTTAGGCAGCAGAACAAATGGTCAACGAGTCATTATTGAAGACGGTGTAGCCAAGATGCCCGACAGGCAAGCTTTTGCTGGAAGTGTTGCAACAACAGACCGTTTAGTCTACAACATGCATCATTTAGGTGGACAAAGTCTTATTGATTCTGTACGCATGGCAACACTGACACCAGCAGAAATAATGGGTATTGAACAACGCAAAGGGCAAATTGCTCGTGGCTGGGATGCTGATATTATTATTTTTGATGAGAACATACATATTCAACAAGTATTTATCAACGGGAAACAACTAATTTAAATATTATAACTATGAACTATAAAATATTAAGAAGAGAGAACTTACAGATCTCTATATTTTCTGATCGGC
Organism: uncultured Bacteroides sp.; assembly: GCA_900553815.1. Taxonomy (GTDB): domain Bacteria; phylum Bacteroidota; class Bacteroidia; order Bacteroidales; family Bacteroidaceae; genus Bacteroides. The sequence goes on along the minus strand of USEY01000019.1, from coordinate 42,537 downwards.
AAATAATGGGAAAAGAAGCTGCACGCGAAGCCGCAAATAAGATAAACGAATTACTATCTCAAAAAGAAGAGATTAATATTCTATTTGCCGCAGCTCCATCACAAAACGAATTTTTAGCAGCTTTACAAACATTTGCCCTACCTTGGCAACGTATTAATGCTTTACACATGGACGAATATGTTGGCTTACCCCCTGAAGCACCGCAAGCCTTTGGAAATTATTTAAGAGAACACATTTTCAACCTAGTTCCTTTCAAATCTATACATTATTTGTATAAGCAAGGAGAAACAGCAGAAATGACTTGTAAACGCTATACTGAAACGCTCAAAAAGTATCCGCTTGACATTGTATTCATGGGAATTGGCGAGAATGGTCATATAGCATTTAATGACCCGCATGTAGCACGATTTGATGACCCAAAATCTGTAAAAACTGTTGAGCTGGATAATGTCTGTCGAATGCAACAAGTACATGACGGTTGTTTTCAGACATTAAAGGATGTTCCTCAAAAAGCTATAACTGTTACTATACCCGTCATTATGGGCGCGCAAAATCTATTCTGCATGGTACCCGGTATAGCCAAGGCACAAGCTGTACAAGCTACAGTCCTAGGTAAGATAGACACTACATGCCCAGCTTCTATTTTAAGGACCCACCCTAATGCTTCATTATATTGCGACATGGATAGTGCCTCATTACTGCCAATTTGTTAAATATTCATTAGGTTTTAAAATTTAATCACCGAAAAAACATGAAACGAATAGTATATATATTACTGACAGTATGGTCCTTACAGATAGCCTATGCCTTTTCAGCCAATGCACAATCAGAAACAGGTTTCAAAGTAAGAGCATTTCATTTAGACTTCCGTACACAAGTTATGACTAGTAGTGCAATTAAAGAACTTGCTAATGATTTAGCAAATAAAGGTATTAATACGCTTATACTAGAATATGAAGCCTCATTTCCTTTTACTCAAAATGCGACACTGAGTAATGAATATGCTTTTACAAAAGATGAAATTAAGGATATTGTATCACATTGTCAATCAATAGGTATAGATGTTATCCCTTTACAAAACTGTTTTGGTCATTGCGAATATATACTGAAACATGAACGTTATGCTTCTATTCGTGAAGACCGAAAAGAAGTATCACAAGTATGTCCACTTCGAATTGAAGAAGCTAAAAATATATTCCGAAGTATTTTCAAAGAAGTAGCAGAACTACATCCATCTTCATATTTTCATATTGGAGCAGACGAAACTTATTTATTAGGCAGCTGTTCAAAATGCTCTAAAGTCAACAAATCAAAATTATTTGTGGATTATGTAAAAGCAATGTGTGAACTAGTGCGAGAAATGGGAAAAACGCCTGTCATCTGGGCAGACATAATACTCAAACATCCTGAAGCGGCACACGAACTACCTAAAGATATTATATTTGTAGACTGGAATTATGGATGGAAACCTAACTATTTTGGAAAACTAGATAATTTGTTCAAATTGGGAGTAAAGATGTGGGGAGCTCCTTCTTTACGTTCGGCTCCAGACAATATCTACCTCACTCAATGGATGAAACATTTCCAAAATCTACGAGACTTCCTACCTTTTGCACGTGAAAACGGTTATGAAGGTATTATTGAGACTTCGTGGTCAACCAGTGGAACATATGGATTCCATTATGATTCTAATTGGGAAGTAACAGAAATGCAACCTATCAGACAAGTATACCCCATGAATGGATTCCAGATTTTGATAGATGCATTCTGTCTGGCAGCTCAATCAACAGATAGTCTTTGTCCTGAAGATTTCATCTGCAATTATGCAAATCAACATTATGGATTGTCAAAAGAAGAATCAACAGTATTCCTTTCTTATTTCCAAATGCCACAAGAAATGATAAAGAATGGAAAAGACAGTAAAGGAGTTTCTATTCCTGAACTATTAAAGGCATGCATACTACTACAAAATTCATTTTACCAACTCTCACCAAAGAAAAACCAAAATGAATTTGAACACTACAAATTAATGCTGGATTTGCGTATCAACTATCTACAAGGAAAAGAACTCGAACATAAATTTGAATCTGAAACTTATGACATTTCTCAAGCTCCAATTCTTCTTCAAGAACTAAGAACAATTCTTTTAGAAGCAAACAAGCTGGATAAACGATTCATTAAATATACAAAAGGCTACTTAAAATTTGGACAAGCAGAGGAAATTAATGCAGAACGTAACAAGAAGTTACAGCATTTACTAAAAGTATTAGAAGCGCAATGTCAATCTCAGCAAAAACATTACTAAATTTGCAATAGATTCATTAATTCTTTTAATATCATGAGAAAACTTAACCAAGCGCTATTGGCGAGCGCCCTTTCGTTGTCTGTACTGTCGTGCGGCAACGTACAGGAAGAAGCCAGCTATCAGGTAATTCCTCTCCCCCAAGAGGTAAGTTTGTCACAGGCAGCTCCCTTCAAGTTGACCAAAGGTACCCCCATTGTTTACCCCGAAGGCAATGCACTGCTGCAACGCAATGCTGAGTTTCTGGCTGACTATATCAACCAGGCAACCGGCTATAAACCTGAAATGAAAGCTGTAGCACCTGACAGCAAAAACAACGGTGCCATTGCATTGGCACTCGACTCGTCCATCACCAACAAGGAAGGATACGTGCTAAAAACGACAGCTGACGGCATCTGCATCAGCGGACAGACAGAAAACGGTGTGTTCTACGGTATACAGACACTACGCAAAGCTATTCCGGCAGAAGCCAAAGGAGCTGACATTGTGCTACCAGCCGTAGAGATTAAGGATGAGCCGCGCTTCGGATACCGTGGTATGCACCTAGACGTAAGCCGCCACTTCTTCCCCATTGAGTTCATCAAAGAATACATCGACCTGCTGGCCCTGCACAACATGAACACCTTCCACTGGCATTTGACTGATGACCAGGGGTGGCGCATTGAAATCAAGAAGTACCCGAAACTGACCGAAGTAGGTTCGCAACGCAAGTGTACGGTCATCGGCCACAACTCTGGCAAGTATGACGATACGCCTTATGGTGGTTTCTATACGCAGGAGCAGGCACGCGAAATTGTGAAATACGCACAGGAGCGCTACATCACCGTAATTCCCGAAGTAGACCTGCCCGGACACATGCTGGCCGCACTGGCTGCTTATCCTGAATTTGGCTGTACAGGAGGTCCGTACGAAGTAAGTCCTACCTGGGGAATCTTCGACGATGTGCTGTGCGTAGGCAACGAGGAAACCATGAAATTCCTGGAAGACGTGATGGACGAAATAATCGACATTTTCCCCTCTAAATATGTGCATATTGGTGGTGACGAGTCACCTCGTACCCGTTGGGAGAAATGTCCAAAGTGCCAAGCCCGCATCAAGGCAGAAGGACTTAAAGCTGACAAAAATCATTCGGCCGAAGACCGTTTGCAAAGCTACTGTATGACACGCATAGAGAAGCACCTCAACGAAAAGGGACGCCAAATCATCGGCTGGGATGAAATTCTGGAAGGAGACGTTGCCCCCAACGCTACAGTCATGTCGTGGAGAGGCAGTGCAGGAGGTATCAAAGCCGCCCAGATGGGCCACAACGTAGTGATGACCCCCAACACTTTCTGCTACTTTGACTACTATCAGACTGATCAGACCCAAGATGAACCGGATGCCATCGGCGGATACCTGCCTGTTGAAAAAGTGTACAGCTTTGAACCGACTGCCGAACTGAACGAAGAGCAGGCCAAACACATCCTGGGTGCACAAGCCAATCTCTGGACTGAATACATTCCATCGACCCAACAAGTGGAATATATGATTCTGCCCCGTATGGCAGCCTTGGCCGAAGTACAGTGGACGCAGCCAGAGAAGAAAGATTACCAACAATTTACCCAACGATTGGTTAACCTTATGAAACTGTATCAACGCGATGGACGCAACTACGCCAAGCATGTATTTGACCTCAAAGCAAACTTTGCCCCCAATGCAGAGAAAAAGAGTGTGACTGCCACACTGAGCACCATAGACAATGCTCCTATCTACTATACACTGGACGGCACTACCCCTACAGCCTCATCGCAAGCCTACAGTGCTCCCGTTGAAATCAACCAAAGTGCTGACTTCCGTGCCGTAGCCATTCGCCCCGAAGGCAGCAGTAAATTGGTGGAAAAGAAAATATCATTTAATAAAGCAACTTTCTGCTCTATTGAATTACCCGATGTGAAGCCTGCTCCGAAATACACCTATGCCGGCGCCATCACATTGGTAGACGGTATGAAAGGAACAGACAGCTACTCCAACGGAGCGTGGCTTGGATTTATCGACGGTGATGTAACCGCAGTCATTGACTTAGGACAAGCCACCAACATACAACGGGTAGCCACCGATGCTTTGGTAGACATGGGCAGCTGGATAGCCGGATGCACCGGACTGACTGTATCTGTATCGGCCGACAACAAGAACTTCCGCCAGGTTGCCAGCCAGGATTTTCCTGCCGATACCGACTTTACCAAGAAGCAGGTAGAAAACTATGAAGTGACTTTTGAACCGACTGAAGCCCGCTACGTAAAAGTGGTTATCAAACGTACACCCGCTCTGCCCAAGGGACATGCAGGTGAAGGCAAGACCCCCTATCTGTTCATTGACGAAATAGAAGTGGAATAATACCAGAAATAGAAATAACCACACACATACAACGCAGGCTACGCAGCTTCTAAAGCCCATCCATCGGCTTAGGAAAAGCAGGTAGCCTGCGTTTCTTTTATCCTATCAGACGACAATCAAGCACAAACAAAGACTCTTCACCAAGTGTTCTGTACCCACACTAAAACTCTACAAGAGAAAGAATTAACCGCCAACACAGAAAGAGTACACTGCCAGCACAACAGAAGTTGACCATTAACAACCAGAGAACTGACTTCTAACATAAAAGAAACGTACTACCAACTTCGACAAAATTGGTAGTCACAACCTCTGACTATACCCAACAACAAGTTCTAGTTGACATCCAACAGGAGCCTACAAAAAGTGAAAAGCCAAGAAAATGCAGCAACTTCCTACTTTTTAATGCAAAAAAGTGGGAAAAAGTGATACTTTGTATCTTTTTATTGTTACTTTTGCAACACTTATCAGAAATCAATAGAAACAAGCACTATGAAGAAGTACTATCAACATACAGTCACATCCATGTGCACCATGACCCTTAGGGGTTAGGGATAGTATTTTGTGTTTCTACGTGATACACTTTTTTCAGCAGATTCTTTTTTATTTTTCCAACGGAACAGGAAGCAGACGCCAACGGATGCCTAACCTAACAGAAGCAAATCAGCCAGCCAACATAGACAGCAAGGCGTAGGCAGGATGCTTTGATACTCGGGATAAGGCACAAAAACAGACTCGTATTTTCCTTTCCGTTATTCAGTCTTACAAAAACAAAAAACAAATATATCATGAAAGTTATGAAATTCGGTGGTTCATCGGTAGGAACCGCCAGCAGCATTTTAAGCGTCAAACGCATAGTAGAAACCGCTGAAGAGCCGGTCATTGTTGTTGTTTCGGCTTTGGGAGGCATCACAGACCAACTGATAAAGACATCGAAGACGGCAGCAGCGGGCAATGTATCTTACGAAGACGACTTCCGCGAAATTGTCTTGAGACATGTGGAAATGGTAAAAGAAGTAATCCCTGCAGGCGAACAGCAGGCTGATGTGCAACGCAGAGTGGGTGAACTACTCAATGAGCTGAAAGACATCTTTCAAGGTATATACCTCATCAAAGACCTGTCGCAAAAGACATCGGACACCATCGTCAGCTATGGTGAACGCCTCTCATCGCTCATTGCGGCAGAACTGACCGGAGCCAAATGGTTTGACTCCCGACAATTCATCAAGACTGAAAAGAAGCACTCCAAACATGTACTTGACACGGAACTGACCAACATACTGGTGCGCAAAACCTTTGCCGACCTGCCACGTCTTTCACTGGTACCGGGCTTCATTTCTACCGACAAGGACACGGGCGAAGTGACCAATCTGGGTCGCGGTGGTTCGGACTACACGGCTGCCATTATTGCCGCCGCACTAGATGCCAGCCAACTGGAAATATGGACGGACGTGGATGGATTCATGACAGCCGACCCACGTGTCATCTCTACCGCCTATACCATCAACGAATTGAGCTACGTGGAAGCCACGGAACTTTGCAACTTCGGTGCCAAGGTGGTTTATCCGCCTACCATCTACCCTGTATGCCATAAGAACATCCCCATCCTGATAAAGAATACGTTCAACCCTTCGGGCGCAGGTACCATCATCAAACAGGAAGTATCTGACCCCGAAAGCAAGGCCATTAAAGGAATTTCGTCCATCAACGACACGAGCCTGATAACTGTACAGGGTCTGGGTATGGTTGGTGTCATCGGTGTGAACTACCGCATATTCAAGGCTTTGGCAAAGAACGGCATCAGCGTGTTTCTCGTTTCACAGGCATCGTCAGAAAACTCTACCTCCATCGGCGTGCGCAACGCTGATGCTGACCTGGCCTGCAAGGTACTGACCGAAGAGTTTACCAAAGAAATAGAAATGGGTGAGATTTCGCCTATTCTGGCAGAGAAGAACCTGGCTACGGTGGCCATCGTTGGTGAGAATATGAAACATACACCGGGTATTGCCGGAAAGCTGTTCGGTACGCTGGGACGCAACGGTATCAACGTGATAGCCTGCGCTCAGGGAGCGTCTGAGACTAACATTTCGTTCGTTGTAGACAGCAAGTCGCTGCGTAAGTCACTGAACGTTATCCACGACTCATTCTTCCTGTCCGAATATCAAGTACTGAACCTCTTCATCTGCGGTATAGGCACGGTGGGTGGCAGCCTCATCCAGCAGATTCATAGCCAGCGGCAGAAGCTGATGCAAGAAAACGGATTGCAACTCAACGTGGTAGGTATAGCCGATGCTTCGCACGCCATGTTCTGTCGCGACGGTCTGGACTTGGCCAACTATCGCCAGGAACTGGCAGAGAAAGGTGAGAAGAGTTCGGTAGAGACACTGCGCAACGAAATCATAGGCATGAACATCTTCAACTCGGTGTTTGTTGACTGTACGGCCAGTGCCGCTGTGGCATCGCTCTACAAAGACTTGCTGAAGCATAACGTATCGGTAGTGGCAGCCAACAAGATAGCGGCCTCGTCGGAGTATGAAAACTACCGCGAACTGAAACAGATTGCCCGCCAGCGCGGTGTGAAGTATCTGTTCGAGACGAACGTGGGAGCCGGACTTCCCATCATCAACACCATCAATGACCTCATACACAGTGGCGACAAGATACTGAAGATTGAAGCCGTACTGAGCGGTACGCTGAACTACATCTTCAATAAAATCAGTGCCGACACGCCTTTCAGCAAGACCATCAAGATGGCACAGGAAGAGCACTACTCCGAACCCGACCCACGCATTGACCTCAGCGGAAAGGACGTTATCCGCAAGCTGGTGATTCTGGCTCGCGAAGCCGGTTACCGTCTGGAGCAGAGCGACGTGGAAAAACATCTCTTTGTGCCCGATGACTTCTTTGAAGGCTCGCTGGATGACTTCTGGAAGAAGGTGCCCAGCCTGGACGCCGACTTTGAAGCCCGCCGCCAAGTGCTCGAAGCCGAAGGCAAGCACTGGCGCTTCGTGGCCCGACTGGAAGACGGCAAGGCATCTGTCGGCTTGCAGGAAGTAGGCATCGGCCATCCGTTCTACGGACTGGAAGGCAGCAACAACATCATATTGCTGACCACCGAACGCTACCGCGAATACCCCATGATGATTCAAGGTTACGGTGCCGGAGCCAGCGTAACAGCTGCGGGCGTATTTGCCGACATCATGAGCATTGCCAACGTGTAAATCCATTCTTTATTTATTAATCCGTATTTTCCAAGATGAAACACATTATTATATTAGGTGACGGAATGGCCGACTGGGCCGTGGACGAGCTGGACGGAAAGACGCTGCTGCAAGCCGCCCACACGCCCTACATGGACCTGCTGGCTCGCATGGGGCGCACGGGACGCCTCATCACCGTAGCACAGGGATTCCATCCGGGCAGCGAGGTGGCCAACATGTCGGTGCTGGGCTACAACCTGCCCAAGGTGTACGAAGGACGCGGACCGCTGGAAGCCGCCAGCATAGGCGTAGACCTGAAACCGGGAGAAATGGCCATGCGCTGCAACATTATCTGCATCGAGGGTGACAAGATAAAGAATCACTCGGCCGGACACATCACGACCGAAGAAGCCGATGTGCTGGTGAAATATCTGGAAGAAAAGCTGGGCGACGACCGGGTTAAGTTCTACACCGGCGTGCAATACCGCCACTTGCTGGTCATCAAAGGCGGCGACAAGCGCATTGAGTGCACACCGCCTCACGATGTACCGCTGCACCCCTTCCGCCCACTGATGGTAAAGCCCATGCCGGGCACAGAAGACATAGACAAACCCGAAGGCGAAGCTACCCTGACGCCCAGCCAGACGGCAGACCTGATAAACGACCTGATAATGCGCTCGCAGGAACTGCTGAAAGGTCATCCGGTCAACCTGAAGCGCATGGCCGAAGGCAAAGACCCAGCCAACAGCATCTGGCCTTGGAGCCCGGGATACCGGCCACGCATGGAGCGGCTGGCCGACAAATTTCCGCAGGTGAAGCGGGGAGCCGTCATCTCGGCCGTAGACCTGATAAACGGCATCGGCTACTATGCCGGACTGCGCCGCTTGCACGTGGAAGGCGCCACCGGACTGTATGACACCAACTACGAGAACAAAGTGGCTGCCGCACTGGAAGCACTGAAGACCGACGACTTCGTCTACCTGCACGTAGAAGCCAGCGACGAAGCCGGACACGAGGGCAACGTGGCACTGAAGATAAAGACCATAGAGAACCTGGACAGCCGCGCCGTGGGGCCCATCTACGAAGCGGTGAAAGACTGGGACGAGCCCGTGGCCATTGCCGTCCTGCCCGACCACCCCACCCCGTGCAAGCTGCGCACGCATACGGCCGAACCGGTACCTTTCCTGATGTGGTATCCGGGCATTGAGCCCGACGAAGTACAGACCTTCGACGAAGTGGCAGCCTGCAACGGCGTCTACGGACTGATGAAGGAAGACGAGTTTATCAATGAATTTATGAGGGAGTAGTTAAGGAGTTAAAAAGATAAGAAGTTAAGCCGATACTTGAAATATACCGAAAGCCTTTCATTCGGCTTAACTCTTCACCCTCCCCCCTAATCAAAAAAAAACAAGCAAATTATGAAATACTACAGCACCAACCGAAAGGCCGCCGACGCCACTCTGGAAGAGGCGGTTGTAAAAGGACTGGCCTCCGACCGGGGCCTGTTCATGCCACGTGAAATAAAGCCCCTGCCTCAGGAATTCTATGAACACATCGAAGAGCTCAGCTTTCAGGAAATAGCCTACCGCGTGGCCGACACCTTCTTTGGCGAAGATATTCCGGCCGACACGCTGAAACAGATAGTCTACGACACGCTGAGTTTCGACGTGCCGCTGGTCAAAGTGACGGACAACATCTACTCTCTTGAACTCTTCCACGGCCCCACGCTGGCCTTCAAGGACGTGGGCGCACGCTTCATGGCACGCCTGCTGGGCTACTTCATCCGCAAGGAAGGAAAGAAGGAAGTCAACGTGCTGGTAGCCACCTCGGGCGACACAGGCAGCGCCGTGGCCAACGGTTTCCTGGGCGTGGAAGGCATACACGTCTATGTGCTCTACCCCAAAGGCAAAGTCAGCGAGATACAGGAGAAGCAGTTCACCACGCTGGGTCGCAACATCACCGCACTGGAGGTAGACGGTACCTTCGACGACTGCCAGGCGCTGGTGAAAGCCGCCTTCATGGACCGCGAACTGAACGAGCACCTGCAACTGACAAGTGCCAACTCCATCAACGTGGCACGCTTCCTGCCGCAGGCCTTCTACTACTTCTATGCCTACGCCCAACTGAAGAAAGCGGGCCGGGCAGCGAACGCCGTGGTGTGCGTGCCCAGCGGAAACTTCGGCAACATCACCGCTGGCCTCTTCGGCAAGCGTATGGGACTGCCCGTGAGCCGTTTCATAGCCGCCAACAACCGTAACGACATCTTCTACCAATACCTGCTGACCGGCGTCTACTCGCCCCGCCCCAGCATAGCCACCATAGCCAACGCCATGGATGTGGGCGACCCCAGCAACTTTGCCCGCGTGCTCGACCTCTACCAGAACAGCCACCAGGCCATCTGTGCCGACATCAGCGGCGCCACCTACACTGACGAACAGATAGCCGACACCATGCGCCAGGTATGGCAGGAGCACCACTACCTGCTCGACCCTCACGGTGCCTGCGGATACCGGGCACTGGCCGAAGGATTGCAGCCGGGCGAGACGGGCATCTTCCTGGAGACGGCCCATCCGGCCAAGTTCAAAGATACGGTGGAAAAGATTATCGGTGAAAGCGTCAGCATCCCTGCCAAGCTGAAGGCCTTCATGAGCGGCGAAAAGCAGAGCCAGCCCATGAGCCGCGAGTTTGCCGACTTCAAGAAATACCTGCTGGGATAACCCCGACACGGAAACAGGAATAAAAAAAGACCACAGCGAGCAGTTGGCTTCTGTGGTCTTTTTTTGTTTTATACCGTCCGAGAGGCGGACTATTCAGCGCGCCTCCATCCGACAGACGGAAGAAGACGCACCCTGTGTAGTTCAATTACTTGTTGCAGCAGCGAGGCTTCAGTTGCTTGAAGAAGTCGTTGCCCTTGTCATCGACGAGGATGAATGCCGGGAAGTCTTCCACTTCAATCTTCCAGATAGCCTCCATGCCCAGTTCGGGATATTCCACGCACTCGATGCTCTTGATGTTGTTCTGTGCCAGGATAGCGGCCGGGCCACCGATAGAGCCGAGGTAGAAACCGCCATGCTTCTTGCAGGCGTCGGTCACAGCCTGGCTGCGGTTACCCTTGGCCAGCATAATCATGCTGCCGCCGTGGCTTTGGAACAGGTCAACGTAGGGGTCCATACGTCCGGCAGTAGTCGGTCCCATAGAACCACAAGCCATGCCCTTCGGAGTCTTGGCAGGTCCGGCGTAGTAGATAGGATGGTCCTTGATATACTGAGGCAGGTCTTCGCCACGGTCGAGACGCTCTTTCAGCTTGGCGTGAGCGATGTCACGGCCTACGATGATGGTACCGTTCAGGCTCAGACGGGTAGCAACCGGATACTTGGTCAGTTCCTTCAGGATGTCGGCCATAGGCTGGTTCAGGTCAATCTTCACGGCATTGCCTTCGCCTGCCTGACGCAGTTCTTCAGGAATCAGTTCGCCCGGATGGCTGTCCAGCTTCTCAATCCAGATACCGTCCTTGTTGATTTTGCAACGGATGTTGCGGTCGGCCGAGCAAGATACACCCAGACCAACGGGGCAAGAAGCACCGTGACGGGGCAGACGGATGATACGTACGTCATGAGCGTAGTACTTGCCGCCAAACTGTGCACCCAGACCGATGTTGTGAGCCTCTTCCAGCACCTTCTTCTCCAGCTCGATGTCGCGGAAAGCACGGCCATATTCATTACCCGTAGTCGGCAGATTGTCGTAGAAACGAGTAGAAGCCAGCTTCACGGTCAGAAGGTTCTTCTCAGCCGAAGTACCGCCGATGACGAATGCGATGTGGTAAGGAGGACAAGCAGCCGTACCCAGCGTCTTCATCTTCTCAACCAGGAACGGAACCAGCGTCTCAGGATTCAGGATGGCCTTGGTCTCCTGATACAGATATGTCTTGTTGGCAGAGCCACCACCCTTAGTCACGCAAAGGAACTCATACTCCATGCCTTCGGTAGCCTCAATGTCAATCTGTGCGGGCAGGTTGCACTTGGTGTTCACTTCCTCGTACATGGTGAGCGGAGCGTTCTGCGAGTAGCGCAGGTTCTCCTCGGTATAGGTCTTATATACACCCAGCGACAGGGCCTCTTCGTCGCAATAGCCGGTCCATACCTGCTGTCCCTTTTCGCCGTGGATAATGGCTGTACCGGTATCCTGGCAGAAAGGAAGCAAGCCTTTGGCTGCCACCTCGGCATTGCGCAGGAAGGTCAGAGCCACGTACTTGTCGTTGTCGCTGGCTTCGGGGTCGCTCAGAATCTTGGCTACCTGTTCGTTGTGACTGCGGCGCAACATGAACGAAACGTCGCGGAAGGCAGCATTGGCCATGGCGGTCAATCCTTCCTTTTCAATCTTCAGGATAGGTTTTCCTTCAAACTCGCTTACAGACACGTAGTCCTTGGTAAGCAGATAATACTCAGTCGTATCCTTGCCCTTTTCGAACATGGGCTGATACTTGAACGGAGGTGTTGTTGCCATAATTACATTTGTTTAAAAGGTTGTTCAATCTTGATTGCCACAAAGGTAAGAAGTATTATCGAAATATTTCTTTAATCAAAAGCCTTTTCTTCCAGCACGGGGGAAGATTTTAGGATTAATTTATCAGCCATAGAGCAGCGAAACGAGCGGCCCGGACGGAACAGGCTGAAGGCGAAAACTGTCTTTTTGACACTTTGCATTTCCTATCGCCTGAGAATCGCTTATTTCAGAGCACAGACAACAATGAACGGAAAAAACGACTCGAATTTCCACAACCAGCTATCTGACAACACAATAGCGAAATATTAACATTTAAACCAGCAAGAAAAGACTCGAAAAAGCAGGGAAAAGGAGCCGAAAAAGAGGCCCAACGAACCATCAACAAGCCAGCAGTTAACTGCTAACGACCAAGCAGTACACTGCTAGCAGGAAAAGAGTACACTGCCAGCAGGAAAAATGCCAGTTTTTGTGCGAAAGATTGCCGCTTACAAGCCGGAAGAAGCATTGTTTTACGGTAAAAGGTCGTATGATTTTGGAGAAAATCTCCAATATTCGGCGGGTAAGAAACGTTATTTTGCTCATTCTGATTTAATGACAAGTTAGCGAATCGGACATAAAACGGACAAAAAGAGAAGGGAACGAACGCAATAAGCGTCATTTTGATTTCCCTACTAATTGCGTACCCTGCAATCAGCCTGACACCTCAATGAAGGCTTACCCAACGTAAGAAAAGTGCAAAGGTGTATGAAGGTCGTGACAACCAGTTTCAGAAAGGCTGGAGCAATATCATCGTATTCCGTTCTTCAGCACCTTTTCTGCCTGCAAAGTACTGTTTTTTAGGATTAATTTATTAGCTTTGTGTCGGATAAAGGAGACGGAAATATGAAATCGACCGAAGAAATCATCGAAATCTTACGCGAATTCAAGCGTACCTCGGCCGAGAAATACGGCATCGAGGAACTGGCTCTGTTTGGCTCCGCTGCAAGGGGAGAGCAAACGGAGGATAGTGACATTGATGTGTGTGTGAAGCTGAAAAAGACTTCATTTCGCATCTATATGAGTATCAAGGAGGAACTGGAAAAGCTGTTCCACCTAAAAGTCGATTTACTAACCTTGCACGAGAACATGCGCCGCCTGTTCCGTCAAAACATTGAACATGATGCAATCTACGTCTAAAGAACAACTGACCGACATGCTCCGATTTGTAGAAAGACAAATCGTGTTTACCATTGAAACTACTGCACAAGTAAAGACTTATCACGATTTTCTTAAGTCACAGAATGCAATGGTATTATTCAACTCTACTTGCATGTGTATCCAAACCATTGGTGAAACAATAAAACAGGTCGATGACCGAACAGGTGGAAAACTCTTTGCACTTTATCCACATACACCTTGGAAACAGATAGTAGGTATGCGAAATATCATCTCGCACGAATACCTTGCTGTTGACCCTGAACTGGTATTTGATATTGTGAAAACAGAACTCCACCCACTCCTCACCGACCTTCGTCATGTATTGGCCGACATTGAAAGTGGCCTAAGGAATAGTGAACTTCAAGCAGCAAACAATAAATAAAAGTGTGTGCATCAGCCGCACACCTTCTTCATCCGCCCTATCAGCTCATCGCCCAACGCACTCTTCACCTCAATGTGCTTCAGCACAGCCGTAACGAACGGATTGCTCTCGAAGTCTCCACGCACCTGTTCAAAGTCCATTTCCTTCTCCAGCCGCGAGCCGTCGGCACCGAAGCCGGTCATGGAGGCCATGGAGAATTCTTTCTTTGCGTCCTCGTAGACCATGCGGTCGAGACCGATAACTGCCTCTTTCCACTTCTCGACAATCCGGATGATGTCGGTCGCAGTCATTTCGTCGGGCTTCACGCCGTAGAACTCTTCCAACTTCTCGTAAGCCCACGTCCACTCGTAGGTATAGTAGTTGAGGTGCATGCGCTCAAACTCGGCATTGATTTCCTTCAGCTTGTTGATATCGCCGGTCTCGATGCCGTCCATCAAGGCATCAATCTCGCTCTTAGGAGCTATCAGGCCGGAAATGTCCACCCACTCACCGGTACCAATGGCTGTGTCGGGCTTGAGGCGCGCACGGATTTCGGCATCACTTTGGAAGTCGATGCCTTCCAGCCGCTTGATGACCGAGTTGCCTAAGAACTTATGAATGGCTATTTCGTAGAACTTGATACCTTTGGCCAAGGCCGAGTTGCGTATTTTGGCACTGTGGAAGGAGTAAATATCAGACAGTTCGCCACTGGCATGGCGCAGATTGAGCAGCGTCTCGCGCCCTTTGAACATCTTCTGCACGGTGTAGGGACTAAGTAGATTGTAGTTGATGAAGTCCAACTTGTTAGGGTCTTTGCGTCCGTCGCGCTTTGGCCACTTCTGCGCATCACGGATGGTGCCCACACTGCGCAGGTTGACGCCCGGCACCAGGTAGGTGGTGTTGTTCTGCTCTATCAGGTAAGAGAAAGGCAGATTGGAGGTGTCCGAATGGTTGACATGACGTCCCATAACCAGCGAGAAGGCGCCTACACGAGCGGGCCAAAGGATGTAGGAGTCGGACGTGGTCTTGGCACCGCGCTCCAACGTACCCTGATGAATAGGACCCAGCTTGTACATGTGGTTGCTCTGGTTGGAGCCCGAACCGGCGTTCATGAACGAGAACATACCGGCAATGAGGAGCGTGGACTTATGGTGCGTCACGGTGAAGGGGCCGGCAAAGATGGCGCAAGCCTCGCCGTTCTCGCCTTGGCAGTTGCTGAAGAACAGCGAATCGCTGGCCGAGTAGTTATGTCCCAGCTTACAGGCCTGTCCTATGAAACAGCGGGTCAGCATAGCTCCGTCGTCCACGTGCGAGCCGCTGGAGATGATGAAGTCGTCGCAGATAACCCCGTCACCAATATGTACCGGAGCCTCGGCATTGCTGTTGATGGTACCGTTGGTCAGCCGGCACGTGCCGCTGATGTGGCAATAGTCGCCGATGCGGACGTTGCGGATAGAGCCGGTGTTCAGAATCATCACATGACTGCCGATGTTGCCCACCTCCGAGGCGTGCTTGTTGGCATAGTAGTCGGTGATGGCCTTCATGCGGGCAATGAGTTGCGGGCGGTGGCGATAAAGGGCCATGATATAGGCCTGGTGGGCTGAGAGCTTGTTGCTGATGGGCACTTCGCGACCGCCAGTTTCGTTCAGTACGGAGACTTCCACGCCATTACCAAACTTGGACAGGCCGTCCACCAGAATAATGTCCACGTTCTCGATGAAGGTATCGCTGCCAATCTCATAGTTGGCAATGTAGTTTTGAATGTTCTCGATGCAGCAGTTGTCGCCCACGGTGACGTTGTGAAGTGTCACATGGCGCAGTCCTGCATGCTTCTTGATGCCCCCGGGCAAGGTGAACTCTTTCTGGAACACGCCCAGACGGACTTGTCCCGAAAAGCGGGTGTGATGCACATACTCGGTCGAAAAATCTTCGGACACGGTAATTTTTTCCCAATCGTCGGCCAGACACGACTGACTTTTCAGCCGCGCCACCTCTTCTGTGGTCAAATTTCTGTAATTCATAACTTTACACTTTATACTTTATTTAGTTGGCGCATAGATGCCCCGTCCGCAGGTCAATGTACCACCTGTCTGGGAAATGATTTTCCCAAACTGTAAGAAATGGTTTTACCTGACCAAGTGAGACGGCTTTTTCCACCACAATATTCTCACTGGTCACAGATGAGAGCTATTCTCATCAATGGCTTAGAACAGTTCTCATCAATGGCAGGGCATAGCCTCATTCGTAGGTGTCGTAGAGGAAGTCATTGTAGGGGTACTTCTGCACGTGCAACTGCTTGACGCGCTGATAGACCACCGTCTTCATTTCCTCCAGATTGATACGCTCGCGGGCGGAAATGAAAAGACAGTTGTCCTCCAGCTTGGCCATCCAGGTGCGCATCAGTTCTTCAAGTGTCAAGTTTTCTTTTGTTCGGGGGGTAAGGTCGTCAGCCGCCTTCTCGATATACGAGTAAGCGTCTATCTTGTTAAATATGAGTATCATTGGCTTTCCGGCAGCGCCGATGTCGGCCAATGTTTTGTTTACTACGTCTATTTGCTCCTCAAAGTCAGGATGCGAGATGTCTACTACGTGAAGCAACAGATCGGCTTCACGAACTTCGTCAAGGGTAGACTTAAAGGAGTCAACGAGGTCGGTAGGCAGCTTGCGGATGAATCCTACTGTATCAGAAAGCAGGAAGGGAAGGTTCTCTATAATTACCTTGCGCACGGTGGTATCGAGGGTAGCAAAGAGCTTGTTCTCGGCAAAAACCTCGCTCTTGGCCAACAGGTTCATCAAAGTAGACTTACCCACGTTGGTATAACCCACCAATGCCACACGGATTAACCGGCCACGGTTCTTTCGCTGTGTGGCTTTCTGTTTGTCTATCTCTGCCAGACGTTCTTTCAGCAACGACATGCGGTTCAGGATGATACGGCGGTCCATTTCGAGCTGGGTTTCACCCGGACCGCGAAGTCCCACCGAACCTTTTCCACCACCGGCTCCTGAACCACCTCCCTGGCGTTCGAGGTGTGTCCACAGTCGTTGTAGGCGGGGCAACATATACTTGTACTGTGCCAGTTCGACCTGCGTCTTTGCATTAGCCGTCTGGGCACGCATGGCAAAAATATCAAGGATTAACGAAGTACGGTCCAATATCTTCACCTTCAGCTCTGCCTCTATGTTCCTGATCTGCTTGGCCGAGAGCTCGTCATCGAAGATAACCATACCAATTTCGCGCTCTTCTTCCTCCTCGCGGCGGATGTATTCTTTTATCTCGTCCAACTTTCCTTTTCCTACATAAGTGACCGAATTTGCTTGGTCCAATTTCTGGGTGAATCGCTTCACCACCTCAGCACCAGCCGTCTCGGCCAGGAAAGCCAGTTCATCCAAATATTCATTTGTCTTGCGCTCATCTTGTGTTTTAGTGATGAGACCTACCAAAATCGCAGTTTCTACCTGCGCCTCAGATATTACAAATTCTTTCATTCTTTCAATTTATAGTTTGTATCCATCGTTCCGTCAAGCTTTCAACAGGCCTGGCTTTTAACCAGTCATACATCCTCTCTCTGCCCAACACTCAATCTCTTGACAAAAAGAAGCCGCCTGCCGCAGGCAATTCACCTGCAGTAATCTTTTCATTCAGCTCCGTCACGATATCCTTATAATCTGCACGTCGTCCACAAGCCCATATTCCGGTCAGTGGATACTTATCAACAATATGCGCTAGCAAATCCTCTATGGAAGGCGCAGCAGGCAAAGCTGCATATTCAGCATAAGTATACGAAAGGAAAGCCACATTGCCGTTAATGCCCCGGTTGTCGAGCCAATACCCCTGCACCAGCTCTGTAGGAAGACACAACTGTCCCCCCCGTTTCAAATCGGCCGGATGCGGATAAGACACAATCCGACTACGCGAATCATCCATCAGCACCGGAACCAGCTGCGAATAATCCTTCTTCATCTTATATATATATACTACTGGTGAAGAAACGGCAGCATTACTTCCCTGCTTCACACCCGAGATGCTACTCTGAACAGGTTGCAACTTCACCGGCTGCCCTTCATTCATCTCCATGCTGTTAGTTCTCTCCACCCTTTTAAACGAATGGCAGGCGGTCAGCATTCCTGCTG
Source organism: uncultured Bacteroides sp. (assembly GCA_900553815.1). GTDB lineage: Bacteria > Bacteroidota > Bacteroidia > Bacteroidales > Bacteroidaceae > Bacteroides. The sequence goes on along the minus strand of USEY01000019.1, from coordinate 24,473 downwards.
CCGCCAATACCATTACATATCTCATTACTGTAAGTTTGTTCATAGATTACCGTTTAATAAAGCGTCCGCGCAACATAGTGCCATCCGACAATTTTACTGTCAGGATATAATAACCGGACGACAACTTATCTGCCGGTACTGTGTAAGTTCCACCACCTTGGCCTGACAATTCACCTTGATAGAGCAACATGCCAGAAGAAGCAAATATACTTACCTGCTCTGCATTGGCAGGGGCTGCAAAACGAAGTTCGCTGTCAACGGGTTGACCGTAGATGACAAGTTTTGTCTTGTCGGCTTGCTGGTCTTCGATAGCAGATGGTTTAGTAACAGTAAAATAAAGATTCTTTTCAACAACTTGCGCATACTGCCCAGTCTTCATGTTATAGACAAGAAATGCCAGCATATATTCACCCGCTCCAACTTGTGGTACAAACTGCTTTGTAATAACAGATTCTACACCTGCCTCAAGAAAAACATCCACCTGCATTTGTTGCAAAATAGTACCTCCTGCTTTGGAAGCTATAGCCAATATTACAGGAGCACTATATACATTTCCATGACCCGTAATAGACAAATTCATTGTCACTTCTAATTCTCCGCCTTCTTCTATTTGCTCAGGACTCAGAGAATTATTCTTTATTTCCAATGTAGGAGTACCAACACCCGTCTTTATCGTGACTTCTTTATAATCAGAAAAAGCATAATAATAACCACCCCATGTAAAGGCTGGAGCCACATAATAATCACCTGCCTTCAAAGGCACTTGCTGATTATTCTGCACCACGTACAAGTCTACGTTAGCTTCATAAGTTTCAGTTTCTCCTGCCTTAAGCAAAGCTTGGGTCATATCTGAAACAGATAAAAACTCGGGGTCTGCATCACGGGTCAAAAAGGCGACACCTACCGTACCATAATATTCCGCCTCAGTAGAACTATTAGCAAAAGTCAAACGGAAAGCTCCTTTATGATTGGTATACAAGTTATGAAGCACTTCTATGGAAGCTTGAAGATTTGCATCGACATTGAACGCTGAAAATTCTTTCAAAGAACACTCAGTTCCCTTCACCTCCAAAATAAACATTGTTTTAGAACCCTGACTGCCACGTGCACGCTGCCAAGTATTATCACGTGCTTCACGAGAAGCAGGATAAACCATATATGTTCCATCAGGTAAATCGGTCGGAATAATACAATCACTTACAGAAACGGGTCTATAACCTGATAATGTTGGTATATCCGAAGGAAGCTTCACACCACCAAGTACAGTCTGTTCACCATCCATTTCAGCCACCAGCCCTAATAAGCCATCTTTATGGAACAAGGTTCCCATATTATAAATCTCGCTAATCGTAACATTAAACGATACTCCCTTTGTCACGGTTTCAGGAATCTCCACATCACCCGACATCCAGTTAGATACATATGCTCCTTCTGTCGTAGGTTGGAAGCCAACAATCATACCTTGAGAAAAGACAAAACCACCTCCCAAGTTACTTCCACCACCAGTACCCGGATTCTCTGGGTCAAGAGAAGTTATTTCATAATATCCATTATTCATACCACTCCACCCCCAGTTAACATGGTACAAGTTTTGCTTGTCATAACCGTCAAGAACAAAAGCATGTCCAACTTCCAAAGATGCACCACTATAATATACTGGACGTCCAGAAGTCAATTCCTTCTTTAGTAAATCTTCCCATTCTTCTGAAGTGTACAAATCACGCCCCAGATATGTCACATTTTCATTATACCCAAAATAATCAACCAAAGCTTGAGGTACAATCTGTGAGATTGCCCCCGAACCGTTCGGATCATATGACATCTCAACAGCCACGCCACATGCCAACATTAACTCTGCTACCGCATCAGCCTCTTCTTTCGAATACTCTCCTGAATAATTGACAAGCATTTTATCCCACTTAAAAGTAGTAGCACTAAAGTCAAATGAAATAGTTTGTCCATTCAATTTATAGTTGTGTGTACCAATACCTTTTGCAGGTGCACCCCAATATCTCATAATCTGTGCCATAGCTGTAGCCACACAACCTGTCACAGCACGGTACCCTTTTACATAAGGACACATATTATTATACGGTTCACTTTGATCCCACATGATTTCTCCTTGGTCCGTTATCAACAAAGGCTTCACTTCCTCCGCATAGGTAGCGCGTGTCATTAACTTAGGTTCCACCTTTGGTTCAACACCCATCTGTGCTTCCTGGTACACCGCATTACACAGTTCCATCCACATCAACAAGTTGTCGGGAAGATGAGTTGTGTTGAAAGCTCCTTTATCGGAATAAGCCAATACAGACTTCATACGGTCATCACCAGACACGATGACATAAGCATCCGTTCCGCGATTGAATACATAAAAGGCATTTCCCTCCGAAGTGCCACGTGTTGTGGCCGACTGCAAGAAATCGTTCGCAACAGCAACCAACTCAACTTCTGAAGTTGAACGGGTCTGTACTTGTTGAGTGAAGAAGGCACGAGCAATCTCCAATGCCTCTTCTGAAGTTCGCTGAACCGCCCACAACGGGAACGAAACCAAGAATGAAATCAAAAAGAGTAATGTTTTTCTCATAAGCAAGTCTTTTTTAGTTTTTAATCCATTAATTCCAACCGGTTCAGCAATGCCCAAACATTCACAAAACCTGATTTGCCATTTTCCAACAGCAGATTAGCAAAAGTACGAAAATATCCTATTACACAAACAATTCGAAGTATTTTTTTATCCGATTGATGCCCATAACTTATAGTTTCTTATCCTCAAATTACAGAAACCCACCCATAGGCATACTTTCTGATTATAACAAAAAGCGGAAAGAAGAGTTTATTTACGATTCAATACTTTCTCTCTGTATTCGGTCGGCGTCATTCCAAACTTATGCTTAAAACACTTGCTGAAATATCGCGGGTCATTGATTCCCACCATATAAGAAATCTGTGTCATAGAATATTCTCCCTCGGCAATCAGCTGTGCCGCCCGATTGATACGCATTTCTTTTATAAACTCCACAGGGGCCAATCCGGTCAAGGTTTTCAACTTCTTGAAGAATACCGAACGGCTGACCGCCAGTTCCTGCACCAGGTCATCCACCAGCAATTCACCATTATCCATATTCTTCTCCATCAATGCCACCAACTTGTCCATAAACTTTTTATCGACAGGTGACATTTCGTTCTCTTTCTTCTCTTCCTCTTTCTTTTCGCCCTCAACCACCTCAACGGTATTGGTCAACCGCTGCCTATAGAGTTCCTGCAATTTCAGACGCAATGAGAGCAGGTTCTTGACACGCGCCTTCAGATATGTCGCACTAAACGGCTTCGTAATATAATCATCCGCTCCATAATCCAGTCCGGCCAACTTGCTCTCAATAGCCGTTTTAGCCGTCAGCAATACAATAGGAATATGACTCGTAGTCATGTCGTCCCGCAGATTTTTAGTCATCTCTATTCCGTCTTTACGCGGCATCATGACGTCACTGATGATAATATCGGGCAAATACTTCAGTGCCTTTTCATAACCTTCCACGCCATCGGCAGCATCCACCACCTTAAAGTCGTCGGCAAATATACTGCGCAAGAACAACCTCAACTCCGAATTGTCTTCCACCACCAACATCACGTTCTTCGCTCCGTTGCCATCCGCTTCCTCCGGTAAAGCCGCATCGCCGCCCTGCACAGACTGTTCATCCACCGCTCCAGCCGTCACCATACCCACCGAAGAATCGTCCTGCAAGAACTCGGCGGCAGCATCATAGTGTTCCTTGCCTTTCAGAAAACTTACTGTGAAGCAGCTTCCTTCGCCCAACTTACTGTCCACCGTAATAACAGCCTTGTGCATATCCACAAGTTCTTTTACCAAAGACAAGCCTATGCCCGTAGACGGATTGAAGAAGTTACGGTCGGCCATGTTCTCAAACCGCAAGAAGATAGACTTTCTCCGATTCTCGGCTATGCCAATACCCTGGTCTGACACCGATACATCCACCGTCTTCTCCGTCTCGTGCACCGATACGGTTATCTGTTTGCCGTTTGGCGTGTATTTAAAGGCATTCGAAATCAGGTTATAGACTATCTTTTCGTATTTATCGGCATCCACCCAAAGCTCATACTTCTCCTTGTCCGACTTGAACGTATATTCTATCTGATGCTCATCAGCCAGCGCTTCAAAGTTTTCCATAATCCGGCGCGTAAACTCCACTACCTCTATACGCTGCACCTGCATCTTCATTTTCTTGTTCTGTATCTTGCGGAAGTCCAGTATCTGGTTGATGAGCCTCAACATACGTTTGGTATTCCGTTCCACCACCTTCAGCTGTTCGCGGGCATCGGCCGGCAAATCCGTATGCTCCATGATATACTCCACCGGACCTGTAATAAGCGTAAGCGGAGTGCGCAACTCATGTGAGATGTCAGTGAAGAAACGCAGCTTCATATCCGTCATCTGATGCTCCATATACACCCGATGCTTCAACCGATAGATGGTGAAAAGGATATAAACCGCCGTAACAATGACCAGCAACACCAAAAGCACATACAGAAAATAAGCCAGCGGCGTTTCCCAGAAAGAAGGAAGCACTTCAATATTGAGCGTCCGCGTGTTGTCGCTCCATACGCCATCGGCATTTGTCGAGCGGACCTTAAACACATAATGCCCTTTCGGCAAATTGGTATAAGTGGCCGACCGCTGCTTGCCCACATAGTTCCACGACTCTTCAAAGCCTTCCAGCATATAAGCATACTGAATTCCGAACGGTTCGGCATAATCGAGCGCCGCGAACTGAATAGTCACAATATTCTTTTCCTTATGAGAAAGAGTCAGCTGCTCCGTACAATCCAATGCTTCCTTCAACACCGAGCTGTCGGCCGGAAGCACTTCCTTATTAGCCACCAGCAACTTGGACAATACAATAGGAGGCGTGTACGAACTCTTTTTGATGGAATCGGGATTCAAGATAAAGATACCGTTGCTGGAGCCGAACAATACATTTCCCATAGATGTACAAAGTGAAGCCGCCTCGCTGAAGCGCACGGCAAACGGCAAACTACGGTCCGTATAGTTTTCAAATGTCTCCGAAGAAGGTACAAACTTGCTGACACCATTCTCCGTACTCATCCACAGATTGCCATGACTGTCTTCACGAATGGAAAGCAATACATCTGAAGGCAAGCCATCCTCCACATTATAAGCTTTAAACACCGCGTTGTCGGCCTTATCCCATGAAACCAGCTTGTTCAATCCGCCACCGAAAGTAGCCAGATATAATTCGCCGCTACTGGTTGAGATAATCCAATGCACGTCATTATTGCTCAACCCACTGCTTTCGTCTCCACCCCTGCGCATAAAATGATGGAATACGGCCTCTTCAGGGCGTTTGAAACTGCTATCCACTGCCAAAGCCCCCATTGTGGTGCCAATCCAGATGTATCCACGGCTGTCGCCCGTGATATAACGCACCTTGCTGCACAGTGCTATGGGATACTGGCTAAGCCGGTTCCTATGATTGATAAATACTTCCTTGCCTTCCTTGTCAACTGTCAGATAGTTCAAGCCACCCGCAAACGTAGCCACCCAGATGCGTCCCTGCGCATCCTCGTAGACACAGTACACATCGTCATCGCTCAGGCTGTACACATCGCTGCTCCGATGCTGGTAGCGGGTCAGTTTGTAGCGTGAGCCCTGCGGCTCGGCCTTCACCAGCCCGTCGCCCTTGGTAGCTATCCAGAGGTTATATTTGCTGTCTTCCAATATGAAATATACATTGCCACGCAACGGTGTGCCCGAAGTAGAGATGGTGCCCCCTTCCGTCAAATATCCACGCTCACGGCGGGCATTGTCGTACACACGCAGCTTACCGTCTTTCAATCCCACCCAAAGGTTGTGATAGCGGTCCTCACACAAGGCACGCACCTCGTTGCTCAACGACTCGTAGCGATGGGGCACAGGAGTCACCATCTTGAACTGCGAGCTGCGGAAAGTAGCTTTCTCCAGTCCCTTAGAGTGTGTACACAGCCACAAGTTGCCCTGACGGTCGGAGAAAGCCGCATGAATTTTATTGGAGAAGCGCCAGTCGTCGGACATCAGCTTATTATGGAAAGGCTTCAAACTGTTGCTTTCGCGGTCGAAGTAGGAGAAGCCGCCACCGTAGGGATGTACCCAGGTGCGTCCCTGACAGTCTTCATGCACGTGGAAGGCTGGCCGCGACCGGTCGGTGCTGGTAGGTTCTACAGCCACCACTTCCTTCTTCAGCACTTGCGTATGGGCATTGAAATGCACCACCGTACCTTCTACCTCCTGCTCAAACCAGACTTCCAGACTGCTGTCAACGTAGACCGACCTAAGCGGTGCCGAGGGGAAACGTTCAGCGCCGTAGTGCGTACTTGTGCCATCGGGCAAGTTATAGACAAAGAAGCCATTGGTATCGGTGACAATCAGCACCTGCCCCTCATCCAGCACCTGCACCGAAACGATGCGCGCACCTGCCGTGAAGGTCAGTTTCCTGAACTGTCCGCCCGACTTGCGATAACTCCACACGCTACCGTCGCCAGCTCCGAAAAGGACTTCAGCCCCGCAGTCGTAACCTGCCCTGAAAGAAACCTGCCGACTGGTCAATCCCCCGTCATCGGCCAGGTAGCTCACCGGTTCGCCTCCACCCGCCGGAATCATGCACAATCCCCGGCTTGTCAAGAGCCACTCACGTCCGTTGGCATCCTCCAGCACATCGAAGACACGGGCTTCAGTCTGTTCACCTGAGCCGTCGCAATACCACTTGGAAGTCAGGCTGAAATTATCGGGAGAGGTACATACCCTGATAGCTCCCGACGTACGGGTAAGCAGCCACGTAGAGCCGCCCGGCAATACCTTGATAGCCTCAACAGCCGCCCGGTGTCCGTCCTTATCCTGCGCAGGCACCAATTCAAAATCTTCCGTACGCGGATTGAACCGGTAGACCTGCTCCGCATAGGTCTGAAGCCACAGGAAGCCATAGCCATCCTCAACCATCTCGTCCACACGGTTGTTTATCAGCGGCAACTGATTCTTCTTGCTGGCCTTGTATGATTTGAACGTATATCCATCAAAGCGGTTAATTCCATCCCAGGTAGAGAACCACATCATTCCTTTCTTGTCCTGCAAGATACTCATGACCGTGTTCTGGGACAGCCCATCTTCCGAAGAATAATGAGAAAACTGACAATCGGGCTGAGCCATGCCGCCGATTGCCTGCAAAAGTACAGTTATTAGAAATAAGATCTTCTTCATTGTGTCCATCATTCGGTCGGTAAAGATACGTATTTCGGTGAAAAATCTTAATATCTTTGCCACAAATTCATACCTTTGACAGAAAAAGATTCAATATGACACCTACATTTTACGCTTTTCTGCTTGCATTTTGCACCGTGGCAAGCACGGCCACCGGCACCCCCGACGGACAAAGAAAAAACAAGAAAGACGAGACGGCACAGGCCGGCATATCGCGACAGGCCGACAGCCTGAACTACGGATTGGTAAAGAACATGCCGCTCTTCTACCAACAGCTGAAGCAACAGCTCACCTACCCCATGGCTTGGGGAAACACTGCCGACACTGACTTCAACGACTGGAAGCGGCATGCCCGCCAAGTACTGACCGACTGCATGCTGAACCAACCGCCGGCACCGGCCAGCTACGACATGACCGTCACCGACCGCGAAGAGCGCGACGGATATACGGCCCTGAAGATAACCTTCAACGTCTCCGGCTGGTACCGCATCCCTGCCCTGCTGCTGGTGCCCCGGGGCGACGGGCCTTTCCCGGCTGTGGTCATGCTCCACGACCACGGCGCCCACTTCAGCATCGGCAAGGAAAAGATGATACGCCCCTTCCGTACAGACGGAGAAACGTTGCAGGACGCCGAACAGTGGGCACGCCAGTGCTACGACGGGCAGTTCACCGGCGACTACTTTGCCGCCCACGGCTATGTGGTGCTGGCTATCGACGCCCTGTTCTGGGGCGAGCGCGGACGCAAGGAAGGCATCGACTACGACGGCCAGCAAGCCCTGGCCTCCAACTTCCTGCAAATGGGTGCTTCGTGGGGAGCGTTCATCAACTGGGACGACGTGCGCAGTGCCGAGTTCCTGGCCTCGCTGCCCTTTGTCGACAAAAAGCGCGTGGGCTGTCTGGGATTCTCGATGGGTGCCTACCGCTCGTGGATGCTCGCCGCACTGACCGACTGCGTCAAGGCCTCGGCCTCGGTGTGCTGGATGAACACCACCGAACACCTCATGACGCTGACCAACAACCAAAACAAGGGAGGCTCGGCCTACTCCATGCTCATCCCTAACCTCAGACGCTACCTGGACTATCCGCACGTAGCCTGCCTGGCCTGTCCCAAGCCGACCCTGTTCTTCAACGGCACGCGCGACAAGCTCTTCCCGGTGGAGGGCGTGAAGGACGCCTACGGCATCATGCGGCAGGCATGGGACAGCCAGCAGGCCGGCGACCGTCTGGTGACGCGCCTTTGGGACGAGAAGCATTTCTTCAGCCGGGCCATGCAGGAAGAAACGCTGAAATTCTTCGATCAATGGCTGAAGCAGGCCGACCGAAAAGCAGAATAAGCCCTCAAACGCGGTTTTGACATTCTGACACTTTGATTTCCTAATGCCCCGAGAATGCCGTATTTCGGAGCGAGGGAGGCGTCGGTCGATTTTTTTGCGACGAAATTCCGTAATCTGTTAATAGAAAGCGCGATAGCGAAATATTGACAGTTGAAATAGAAAAAACGGACTCGCCGGAAGCAGCCTCCGCACCCTTGAAAAGCCAGCAGTGGACTCGCCGGAAGCAGGCAGTTAAGACTTTCCGTGGTAGCAGTTAAGACTTTGCCCGGTAAGTGTCTACTCCCAGCACGCCGGATTCGGACTTCCAACCGAAAAGAAAGCATGTTTTGAAGCATGAAAAGCAATGTTTTTCTCCAAAAGTGGCATAGTTTTGGAGCAAAAGAAGGTATGTTTTGCGTCCCGAAAGCCCGGATTTGCCCCCAAAGATTCCCTATTTTAGCATTTCCGAAATACGGACGTGTCAGCAGAAATACCGCATTCCGTTCATAAAGACAGAAAAAGAGGCCCGCTCCTGTCTTTATGGTCAGACAAGAGCGGGCCTCTCAAGCTATGAATTTACCCTATTTCAGATGTTTCTTTATCCACTCCAGGTGTCCGCGCTCGGTGTCTTCCGACGTCCAATGCTCGTTGATGGGCGTCAGCAGTGCTTCCTTGGGGCCGGAGAGCAGATTGTAGACAATGTAGCTCGTGGTGGGCGGGCAGACGTCATCGTTGTATCCCCAGGTCATGTAGACCGGAGCCGTAATCAGCCGGGCAAAGTTCACCACATCGTAGTAGGCCATTGTCTCCAGCTTGGCAGGTGTATCCATGCCCGCCTTGCGGAAGAAGTGCGGATAGCCCCCGGCGCGTCCGGCCTTATAACCGGCCATGTCGCTCAGCGCAGGATGGTTGGCCACGCAGGCTGTGACCCGCTTGTCCAGTCCGGCCGTCACCAGTGCCAGGGCACCTCCTTGGCTGCCGCCCTGCACCACCATGTTCTTACCGTCCCACTCGGGCAAGGAGGCCAGCAGGTCAATGGCCCGCACGCAGGCCAGGTAGACGCGCTTCATGTAGTAGTTGTCGCGGTTGTCCAAGCCGTTGGTCAGGTAGCCGTTCTCCTTGCCGTTGAAGGCGGCGCTCACCTCGGCAAACTCCTCGGCCGTCATGGTTGGATTCAGGCCGTGTATCTCTATCTCGAAGCGTATGAAGCCGCTTTCGGCATAATACCTGTGGCGCATGGGATCTTTGATGGTCTTGATGCCCGCGCCCGGCGGACAGAGCACGGCAGGACAGCTGCCCGGCTTTGCATCCTTGGGATAGAACAGGTAGCCGTAGATGGACTGCCCGCGGTTGTTGAGTTGCAGCTTCACCAGGTAGCAATCCATGCGGTCGGTGCAGTATTCCTCTGCCCGCTCCTTGGTATATTTCAGCGGAGTCTTGGCCTGCTCGGCCAAGTTCTTCTCCCAAAAGCCGGCGAAATCAGCAGGCATTTGGGTATAAGGACGAAGTTTTTCGGGCGAGAAACCCACTTTCACGTGGTGGCGGTAGGTTTTGTCGCCTATGCGGGCCGTCAGGCGGCAGTCGAGGAAGCCGGGTTCTTTCATGGTTCCCAGGCCGATAACGGCCTTTCCGTTCTTCAGCTTCACGCTGCCACGGGTGTCGGCAGGCATCATGTCGCCGCCTATCTCATAGTCCACCTGCACGCCGTCTTGCGGAATGCCGTATTTGTAGAACTGCACTTCCACACTGGCTTGCTCGCCGGTCTTGTAGAGCCAGTCGGCATGGCTGGGCACCGTCACCCACAGCACGTCGCTGCGGTAAGGATAGTTCTCGGCCTGCGCAGCCAATATCAGGAAGAACAAAAACAGGAAAGAGCTTACAATCTTTTTCATGGCGCATCTCATCGTTTAATGTTCAACAAAGCATTGCCGTTCGCCATCGGACTCCAACCGTCGCCGCCTGCCAGCACTTCCTGCATGGAGTATCCCTTCAAGTCCTTCAGCTGGTGCGAGAAGGCGGCCCGCTTCTGCGGTGCAGCACCGGCGCCCGTGCTCTGGTATTCGGCATAGTTCACGGTCTTCTCGGCTTCCTTCTTGCCCCAGTTGTGCCAGCCGGCGGGCACAATGTGGCCTCCGAGGTCGCAGCGTACAAACACCGCCTGCGCATAGGGACGCCACGGGCGCGACAGGTAGACGCCTTCCACACCTTCGTCGGCCGTGAGGCGGCAGTCGTAGAAGACGTAACCGTAAGCCTGGCCTTCATCGGTCGAGGGGGCGGTCACGTACCCCTTGCCCTTGCTGTGTATGTGGCAGCGGTCGAACACGGCGGTCGACCAGCCGAAGATGAAGTCCACCGTGCCCTCAATGTAGCAGTCTTCGTAGTATTGGCGACAGCCCTTGCCATAGGTGTAGAGCGTATCTTGGAAGCCCAGAAAGCGGCAGTGCTTGAAGTAGGCGCGGTCGGCGCTGACAAAGCAGGCCACGGCCTGACCCACCGGGCCGGCGGTATTCTCGAAAGTGATGTTCTCGGCATAGAAATCGGGGGCGTAGATGTAGCAGGTCGACGAGCCCGATGTACCCATCTCCTCGCCAAAGCGGTTGGGCTTGCGGGCGTAGTCGTTGCCGCTGATGACGGCTCCTGTCTGGCCTATGAGCGAAACGTTGATTTTGCTGGCAGGTACCACGAGCTTTTCATGATAGACGCCCGGACGCACCAGGATGGTGGTGCGGTGGTTCTTCCGATGGTCGGGCACGGCATTGATGGCCTCTTGCACGCTGAAGAAGTCGCCGCTTCCGTCCTGTGCCACCACCAGGTCGTAGTGGCGGACGTAAGGAGCCAAGGCGGGCACGACTTCGGCAATGGCGTCTACGGCCAGCCCGGCCACGGTGCGTGCGCCCTGTACATTGAGATGGGTGTTGTCTTCACGTCCCTTGGGCATGGCGGGTACGGTGTTGGCAGGTACCCACATGAACAGCTTCTTCGACTCTACTGGTCCCAAGCCTTCCACCAGTTCGTGGGTTATGCGGTTCATGTCTACAAAAGGAACGTTCAGTTCGCGGGCCACGTTGCAGGGCGAATCCAGATAGGCTCCGTGGGTGTCTATAAGGCGGTCGCCTTCCTGCGGGTGCTCGGTGCGTGCCTCATGCTTGGCGTCGGGGTTCACGCCCTTGCGTATGTCATCCTGACTGATGGCGTCGGCAATGGCATTGCCATCGGCAGTTCCGAAGTTGCGGCGCACAATGGAGTTGAACAGCACGGGTATGCCGCCCTTAGCACGTGTTTCGTTGACAAAGCGGCGCAGATTGTCGTCGAAGGTGGAGCCGGCGTCGGTATGTCGTTTGGGGTCGGTCTTCTCGTCGTTGTGTCCGAACTGGATGAAGACATAGTCGCCCTTCCTGATGAGCGAAAGTACCTTGTCCCAGCGGCCTTCGTCTATGAAGCTCTTGGAGCTGCGGCCGTTTACGGCATGATTGTCAACACGTACTTCCTCCGAAAAGAATCCCGGCAACATCTGCCCCCAGCCTCGCTCGGGGTTGCCGCCCTCCAGATTCTTGTCAGCCATGGTGGAGTCGCCAATCATAAATACTGTTATCACGGGTTTATCGGTCTTGAAGGCCGAAAGGACCAGAAACAGGCCCAAAAACAGAATCAATTGTCGTTTCATGCTTTTCATATAATATGCCCGCCCACCATCTGGGCAGGCCCGGTAAAACGTTGTCGGTATATATATAATAAGGTGTAAAAACAGCCTACAGGGGATTCCACTGTTTGCAAAGACCAAACAGGTACTCGGTGTCGTCATAGCGGGCGGCCTCTTCGTCGGTCAGCTGGCGGGCCCACTTTACCCGTCCGTCCGTAGCGGCACCCTCGCCTGTACATTTATACTCGGCATAGCGGGCTGTACGCTCGTTGGCTTCATTGCGCCAGTTGTCCCAGCCTGCCGGACAGATGTGTTTACCCAGCTGACAGCGGATAAACACTGTTGCCGCATACGGGCGCCACGGCCGGCCCAGATACACCTTGTTCACTCCCGGCGCTGCTGTCAGCCGGCAGTTGCAGAAGACATAGCCCACGGCTACATCTTGCGGAGTGGATGCGGCAGTGATATAAGAGTTTCGTTTGCTGTGGATGATGCAATCCTGAAATAAGGCGGTAGAAGGGCCGAAGATAAAGTCTGTCGTTCCTTCAATGTAGCAGTTCAGAAAGCACAGGCGGGTACCAGCCACACCTGTGTAGACAGTATCCTGGTTGCCCAGCAACCGACAGTTTACAAACAAGAGGCGGTCGCCCTCGGTATGCAGGGCTACGGCCTGCCCCAGCTGGGCGGCATTGTTCTCAATAGTAAGGTTACGGAAAGTCAGGTTATTGCCTTCCACCTTCAAGGTATAGGTGCGGAAAGTACCCATTTTGTTGATGTTGGCATGGTCGTCGTAAGTGATAATCGTCTTTTCGGCGTCTTCACCCACGAAGTCCACGTTCTGCAACCAGGAGGGTACAACCACCTTCTCCTTATACAGTCCGTTCTTTATCAGGACTGTCACCTTATAGTCCATGAAGGCGCGGATGCCTTCCATGGCTTCGGTCAAAGTGCGGTAATCGCCTGTTCCGTCACGCGCCACAACGAGTGTATCCTTCCACTGCGTGGCAGAATGCAAGGCGGCAGCACTGCACATCAGCAGAACCGCCGCCATGACAAACAATCTTTTTCCCATTGTTCAAGCCTATTTCTGACAGACAATATCCTTCACTTCCTGAAGGCGCTCATATTCCAGACTGGCCATGATGAAAGGACCTACGGCCTTGGCGTCATTCGCACGGATAGTTTCATTAATATAATAGGTATAGTCACCCATCCGATAGTTCTTGCCGCCCAAACCGGCCACGGCACAGGCCTGAGTAATGGATACCCAACCGTTCTCATCCACTTCGATGAAGTGCTTCAGTATGCCCTCATATCCCTTGATGGCAACCTGCAGGTAAGACTTGTCAATGTATCCCTTACGCACTCCCTTGAACAAAGAATAGACAAACATGGCCGAGCAGGAAGACTCCAGGTAGTTGCCCGGTTCACCGCTCTTGTCCAGAACCTGATACCACAGGCCTGTCTTGGCGTCTTGCAGACGCTTTATCTGTGTAACCACGTTGTTCAGGATAACCAGCATGGAGTCGCGGCCGGCCTCATGTTCGGGAATAAACTCAAGTGCATCGACAAACGCCATGGCATACCAGCCCAGTGCTCGTCCCCAGCAATGTTGCGACTGTCCGGTTACAGGGTCGGCCCAACGTTCCTTGCGGCTGACATCGCAAGCATGACGATATAAACCATTCTTGGGGTCGTATGTATGACGGGCTGCCATAAGGAACTGATTGACAACATCAGGGTAAACCTCTACCTGGTTGTTACGGAAAGCATATTCGGCATAGAAAGGCGCACCCATATATATTCCGTCCAGCCAAACCTGATTGGGATATACCTTCTTGTGCCAGAAGCCACCGTCAGCATTGCGAGGATGGCCGTCAAACTGGCTACGCATCAGGTCAAGAGCCTTCTTGTATTTGACATCCTTAGTCTGTTCATAGATGCGGAATATGAACTTTCCTGAATTGACCCGGTCCAAGCTGTACTCTTCAAGCTTGTACTTCTTGATGGAGCCGTCAACATTCACCATTGTATCCGCATAAGCCAAGGCATATTTATAGAATTTCTCATCCCCATACCGGTCGTACACGTCGAGCATGGCTTGCAACTCAAGACCATGACAATAATCCCATTTCAGCTTAGGCTGGAAGTCCAGCTGCCACGACTCCGGGCAACGAATCATTTCAGATTCAGACATACGTACAGACCACGGCTGGTCGGCACTGACACGTTGTGCTTTCATTGCACACGGCAACAACATCAATACTCCAGCCACAAAAAGTTTACAAACGAAGTTCTTTCTCATGAATTTGTTTTTTTAGGTATTAGACCTTAATCTTTTTAGCGAAACAAAGATATGGTATTCTCCAGAATACGGTGTGCATTTTTCAACGCAGTAGGTGTATTTTTTGTTTTTCGTGTGCGCAAACAGCAAAAATGTGCACGCCAACGGTCAAAATCGTCCATTTTTACTTTTTTCACCAAAGATTATCCCCCTCTTGATTTGATTAATTAAGAAAAGGTCTTAATTTTGACCCCGAATTCAATTATACCATAGCAAAAACATAATCTATTATCAATTTAAATCTCAAAAGAATGGAGCAAGTTTTCAGTTATATCATTGCCCTTGGAGCGTCGGTAATGATGCCTATTATTTTTACAATTATCGGTTTGTGCATCGGAATGAAATTTGGCAAGGCTCTGAAATCAGGTCTTTGCGTAGGAGTAGGTTTCGTTGGATTAGGTGTAGTCACAGCCCTGCTTACAAATAATTTCGATAGCCCTCTGAAGGCAATCTCTGACCTCTATCACTTACAACTGAATGTATTCGACATGGGATGGCCCGCTGCCGCAGCCGTTGCCTATAACACAGCTGTAGGCGCATTAATCATACCAATCTGTTTAGGCGTAAACTTATTAATGCTCATCACCAAGACTACCAGAACAGTAAATATTGACTTGTGGAACTATTGGCATTTCGCCTTCATCGGTGCTGTTGCCTATTTCGTTATGGGCGAAAGTTTGGCATGGGGCTATTTCGCAGCCATCATTTGCTACATCATCACATTGGTATGTGCCGACCTTACTGCCGAAAAGTTCCAGAAATACTACGATATGAACGGTATTTCCATACCACAACCTTTCTGCCAAAGCTTCACTCCGTTCGCTATTCTCATCAACAAAGCATTAGATAAAATACCCGGATTCTCTAAGTTGGATATTGATGCCGACGGAATGAAGAAGAAATTCGGTGTAATAGGCGAGCCGCTTGTACTTGGAGTTATTGTAGGTATGCTTATCGGATGGGCTGCACAGCTGGATATAAAGAAAATCCTGTTCTTAGGCATTACCATGGGAGCTGTTATGGAACTGATTCCCCGTATCACTTCACTCTTCATTGAAGGTTTGAAACCTATCTCTGAAAAAACTTCAGAACTGGTAAAGAACAAATTCAACGGCAAGAAAGTGCATATCGGTATGAGCCCCGCTTTGGTCATCGGCCATCCCACTACACTGGTAGCATCAGTCATCTTGATTCCGGTCATCTTGGCATTAGCCGTTTTCCTGCCGGGCAACCAGTTCCTGCCACTGGCATCATTAGCCGGTATGTTCTACCTGTTCCCAATGATACTTCCTTATACCAAAGGAAACGTATTAAAGACTTTAATTATTGGTTTGATAATGCTGATCCTCGGATTATATTTTGTAACCGACATGGCTCCTGACTTTACAATGGCTGCCAACTACGTTTATGCAGAAACACAAGATCCTGCAGCACATATACCCGAAGGTTTTTCAGCTGGAGCCATTGACTTTGCCTCTTCTTTCTTCGGATGGACTATCTACAGAGGCGTGAAGCTGTCCTATGTTGGTGGTGCAGTACTGACACTGATTGCCATCGCCTTGATGCTCATCAACCGTCGCATCATCGTACGTAGCGAAAGAGCTGCTAAAGAAGCTGCTAAATAAACAAATGAAATAATACTTATTTAATTTATATCGAATATGAAAAGATTAGCAATCGCATTTATGCTGGGATTCGCTGCCATGACAGCCAATGCCCAAATGAACTACAAAGTGCAGACAGCTTGTCATCCTGACGACGTGAAGCACTACGATACAGAACGTCTGCGTAACTCTTTCATGATGGAAAAAGTAATGGCACCCGACGAAATCAACCTTACTTATACACTTTACGACCGTCTTATCTACGGTGGTGTAATGCCTGTCAACAAAGTGCTGAAGTTAGAGACCTTCCGTGAATTGGGTCCTGAAATCACTTATTTCCTGGAGCGTCGCGAACTGGGTGTCATCAACATCGGCGGTGACGGTGTAGTAACCGTAGACGGTAAAGAGTACCCGATGAAATACAAAGAAGCCCTTTATGTAGGTTGTGGCAACAAGGAAGTTACCTTCAAGAGCAACGACGCTACCAAACCGGCTAAATTCTACATCAACTCAGCACCTGCTTACAAGCAATATGTAACCCAGCTGATTACTACAGACGTGAAGGCTCAGAAGGCAGAACCCAAGAAATATGCACTTGCCATTTCTGACCATTACGGAAAGATGGAAGACAGCAACGACCGTGTCGTTAACCAGCTCATTGTAAAAGATGTATTGGAAAGAGTAAAGAACGGTGGTACCAACCAGCTGCAAATGGGTCTGACTGAATTGGCTCCGGGTTCTGTATGGAACACAATGCCTGCTCACACGCATACCCGCCGTATGGAAGCTTACTTCTATTTCAATGTAGCCGAAGGCAACGCTATCTGCCACCTGATGGGTCAGCCTCAAGAAGAACGCCTCGTTTGGTTGCACAACGAGCAAGCTATTACTTCACCCGAGTGGAGCATCCACGCTGCTGCCGGAACCCGCAACTACTCATTCATCTGGGGTATGGCTGGTGAAAACCTGAAATATAGCGACAAGGACGAAATCAAGTATACTGATATGAAGTAATCTGAGTGTATATTGCCACACTGTCTGAACCGGTGTAGCTGGACACTTTGAGGCCACGTCCTCCATGCTTGAGGAAGCAAACTGGGTATCTCTGACGCCCGATTTGCTTTCCCAAGCATGTTTGCATGTTAAAATGGAGTTATTTCCCATAATGCTAACCTTGGCATTATAATACTGAAGACACTAACCAAACACAACAAACACCGTCATCAAAAAGAAAACACATTCCATCAACTACATGTTTCGAACAAGGCCTTTTACACAAACATTTATACCACTTTCTACACGCATTCTACCAAATATTCCACGCTGAAGAAATGTTTAAATCCTATATTTGCAAACCCAAAAGAATATAAATCTACTATCATGACAACAAATCAAGACAAGAACAAACAAATGACCAACTACAGATGGATCATTTGTGCTATGCTATTTTTTGCGACGACAGTAAACTACATGGACCGACAAGTTCTTTCACTGACCTGGAAAGACTTCATCGCCCCCGAATTCCACTGGAACGACGCACACTACGGTAACATCACCGCCATTTTTTCTATTGTTTATGCTATTGCCAACCTATTTGCCGGACGTTTCATTGACTGGATGGGAACCAAGAAAGGCTATCTTTGGTCTATCGGAATCTGGTCGGCAGGCGCATGTATCCATGCTCTGTGCGGATGGGCTACTGAACACACACTAGGCATCCACAACGCGCAGGAGATGATTGGTGCCACCGGCGCACTGGCATCTACCATCGCCATTACCAGCGTCTACTACTTCATAGCAGCCCGCATTGTACTGGGAGTAGGCGAAGCCGGTAACTTCCCCGCTGCCATTAAAGTAACAGCCGAATATTTCCCTAAGAAAGACCGCGCCTTCTCAACTTCTATTTTCAATGCCGGTTCCACCATCGGAGCTTTGGCCGCACCGGTCAGCATCCCGCCTTTGGCACGTTATTTCCAAGACTTGGGTATAGGTAACGGCTGGGAAATGGCTTTCGTTGTTATTGGCGGTCTGGGCTTCATCTGGATGGGTGTCTGGATGTTCCTCTACAAGAAGCCACAAGAGAACCCGCACGTCAATGCAGCCGAACTGGCCTACATACAACAAGACAAGGAAGAAGAAGACAAGCAAAAACAAGAAGCCAGCAAGAAGGAAGAAAAGAAGCTCTCTTTCCTGCAATGTCTCCAGTATCGCCAAGCCTGGGCATTTGCCATTGGTAAGTTTATGACCGACGGTGTTTGGTGGTTCTTCCTCTTCTGGACTCCCGCTTACATCAGTGACGTGTATGGTTTCTCTTCCGACAGCGGAACAGCACAGTTGCTGATATTCGTACTCTACGCCATTACCATGCTATCCATCTACGGCGGCAAGCTGCCCACCATCATCATCAACCGCACAGGAATGAATCCCTACGCTGCCCGCATGCGTGCTATGCTCATATTTGCAGTTTTCCCCTTGCTCGCCCTCTTTGCGCAACCACTGGGTGAATATTCTTATTGGTATCCCATCATTATCATCGGTATAGCCGGAGCTGCCCACCAATCTTGGTCTGCTAACATCTATTCGGTTGTAGGCGACATGTTCCCCAACAACGCAGTTGCCACCATCATCGGTCTGGGTGGTATGGCAGGCGGTATCGGTTCATTTCTTATCAACAAAGGTTCAGGTATGCTGTTCACCTACGCTGCCGGAACTACCATGATTGACGGCAAAGAAGTAGAAATGACTGCCAAACTACTGGAAAGCGGTGCCCAATACGTACAACCCGCCATGCACTTCATGGGCTTTGAAGGAAAACCCGCCGGCTACTTCATCATCTTCTGCATCTGTGCCGTAGCCTACCTGCTGGGATGGTGCATTATGAAAGCGCTGGTTCCGAAGTACAAACCTATCGTGGTTGACTAATTAGGAACGCTCCCAATATAAAAGAGCCCCAAAGTGGATACATCAGACAAATTCCACTTTAGGGCTCTTCTTTTATTCTCAGCAGTTAACTACTATTAGCACAACAGTTCCTCAATAGCCAAAGCGACTCATATCCACCTCCCTGTGCTCCTTCGATTTATACCCTCCGAATTTATAGGTAAACGAGATAGAGAAGAAACGGCTGTCGGCGTGCTGGTTTATCTCAAACCGTTGACCGCTGTTGTTCACACGGGCGTTAGGAGTGGCACTGTTGAACAAGTCATTGCCCGACAGACGAAGTTCGGCTTTCTTGTCAGTTGAAGTCCATTTCAGCCCGGCGTCGATTTTCCAGACAGAAGACAAATCATAATTTCCCTGAACAGAAGGACTGACATACAGGCCGTTCAACTCCAGGCTGATGGACGGCTTTGAGGACAGCCGGAAGGTGTTGTTCAACATCGCAATTCCTCTCCAGACACGATTGTCGAATCCGAGGACATGATAATCCTTGCAGACATCCCTGAGGTAGGAGCCGTTCAGCGTGAGGCGGGAGTTCCAGACGTTGCCGACCGCGAACGGGACAATCACCGAAAGGCCGAAGCTCTGCTCATAATCGTAGTTCACAGTCTGATAAATCATCGTCAGTTCGTCGGGGCTTTGGTAGGCCAACTGGGCGAACAAGTCTTTTACATGGGAATAATACAAGCTGAAGATGTATTTGCTTTTCAAGATGTAGGTCAGGTCGGCAGTATAGTCTGTCGAGGGTCGCAAGCCGGGATTTCCCACAACCTTGGCATAACCGTTGAGGTAGCTCGTAGCGTCCTGCATGCTCCAATAGTCGGGATAGGCTTTGTCCGAAGACAAGGAAAGCTGGAAGATGTGGGAACTTGACGGGATGTAGTTCAACTGCATGGAGGGATAAACAGTCCACTGCTTGAAATCGGCCAAACGGTAATATTCCCCGGCAGCGGACAACGAAAGCGACAGACGCTCGCCAAAGGCTTTCTCCAGTCCGGCATAGAAGTTGTAAGTCCGTTCGTCCAGTTCCGTGTCCGAGTTCAGTGATGGCATGTCCCCTTCTGTCTGAGAGTGATAGAACTGGGAGCTTTTCTCGTTGGCAAAAGAAAAGTTGATGCCGTAGTTCAGACTCCAATCCTGGGGCAGGCCGTGCGTCTGGCCTGCATAGACATTCCAACGGTTGATTCGTTGACGGCTGTCGACCGAAAAGTTCTGTTCGTCCTCATTTGTCCGATTGCTGAATTCCTGCACACTTGGATAGGAATAGCAGGTATAATCCACGCCGATGTTCATTCCCCAACGGGCTGCATAGTCGAGGTTAAAGTTATGCATCTGCTCGTCTCCTTTTCGGACGTTGGACGACTCCGACAAGGTACCCACCGAGTTTTCAACCGTCTTCAGGGCGGGTGTAATGGCTGCCGTATAGGCCATGTTCAGGTTGTCTCTCTCTGTAATCTGATAGTCCAGGGAAGTGCGGACATTGTGGGTCAGCTTTCTTCTCAATCCGGTGTTATATTGCCCGATGTCACGCGTCACGCCGTCCAGCGTATGGTGGGAGATGAAATCGTACCCTGTCCGCCGTTTGACATAGTCAGCCGAATAGAGCACATCTGCCGATACCTTCCGCCTCCCGAAAGAAAGGTTGATGCGCCCGTTGCCTTGCGCATATTCACCCTGTATGAAACTGGTTCCAAATTCCCCACGCAGGAAAGAGTCTTCGGACTTCCTATCCTTCAGCACCAGATTGATGACCGCCCCTCGTACCCGGTATTTGGCCGGTGCGCTGTACATCACTTCCGCCTTCTCCACATGGCCGACTGGCGTACTCTTCAGCAGACTGACCAGTTGTTCGCTTGACATGGACGACGGGCGTCCATTCAATATCACCGTCACGCATCCTGCCCCTATCAGGCTAAGACCGCCATCCTGCTCCAGCACGCCCGGCAAGCGGGTCAAGACTTCGTAAGCATTACTGGCCGTCGTATTTTCGGCCAGAGCTTCTACATCGTAGGTCAAGGCACCATTCTCTGCTTTCACCAAAGGGCGCTGGGCACTGACCACCACTTCTCCCAAAGCATAAGCATCCTGTTCGTTCATCGTCACCACACCAATATCACCTGCCACGTTATAGTCCTCCACTACACTCTTGTAGAGCAGGTGCTGGAAAATCAGGCGATATTGCTTCATTTCCCGATGAAAGACGAAACGGCCCAACGAGTCGGTAGTTACGCCATCGATAAACACGGAGTCCGGCGTCTGCATGACTACCGTTGCGCCTTCAATGGGCTGACGGTCTTTATCCGTTACCCTTCCTTTCACTTCCTGCGCAGCCAAGCGGATGGTTGCAGCTATCAGACTTACTGTCAACATTACAATCTGTTTCATAAAGCATTCGTTCTTTTTGTTTTCATGCCGCAAAATAACGGCCTTTACGACAGAAAGCAGGTTATGGCCTCGTTATGCTTTCCTTATATTATTGTTAGGAAACGCCCGATTGTTAAGAGATTGTTATATCTTTGCCGACAAATCAAGACGCTTATGCCCGGCAAAAACATCAAGATAGTCACCTTTCTGAGCCTGATTGTCATCGTGGCCATCCAAGGCTCGTGGCTGGTCCACACTTACCGGATGATAGAGGCGGAACTGTTGCAGGTCAGCAACCGTCTGTTTCCTCAGGCCGTTGTGGACGAAGCCAAGACGCGTCTGGACCGGCTAAGCGATGCCAAAGACGAGGATATCACCCTCAGTTTCTCTACGAATTTCGACTATGAAAGAGAAATCGACCAGACACTGTTCGACTATCTGGCGGTACTCACCAACCATTATGCCGACTCGGTGTATCACTCGTCCATCTCCCTGCCGCTGGCCGACTCCATCTTTACAGCCTATCTGGCTCAGGAAGGCTACCAGGCGCAACTGAAATGCCAGCTTGTCGACTCCCTTGGCCAGCCGTTGTCGTCGGACGATGCGCCCGTCTGGCGGCATTCCCTGAAAACTCTTCAGACCGCTCCCGTCTATCTGGACAAGGAGCACTCCCGGGCAGTCCAGGCTACCCTATTAAATCCTTATTGGATTGCTTTCCGACAGATGAGTGTCCTGCTGGTGGCCACAGCCCTACTGCTGGTATTCGTAGCCGGATGTATCGTCTATCAGGTACGGATTATCATCCGACAGAACCGGATAGCCCGCCTGCGGGAGGACTTCACGTATGCCATGATACATGACATGAAGACGCCCATCACCACTATTTCCATGACCGGACACACGCTGGAAAGCGGCCTGCTGGACCAGAACCCCGAACTGAAGAAACAGTATTTCGCCATTCTGAACGAAGAAAGCACCCACCTGCTGGCCCTGTCCGAAAAGATTCTGACCATCGCCAAACTGGAGCAGGCGCGCCTGAAGATGACGCAGGAAACAGTCCGCCTCACCCCCTTGTTTGACGAACTGGCGCAGAAATACCAAGTCAAGACTGAAAAGAAGGCTACCTTTGAAAGCCATTGCCCGGACTCCCTGACGGTAACAGCCGATGCCGAATACCTGAAGGAAGCCCTCAGCAACCTGATAGACAATTCACTGAAATACTCCGACGAACGCGTAACCATCCGCCTCTCTGCCGAAGACCAGAACCACGCAGTCCTCATCCGGGTATGGGACGACGGTTGGGGCATCCCCCTGAAACAACAGAAGCACATCTTCGAAAAGTTCAATCGCGGCGGACTGGAATACAAGAAAGAAAAGAAAGTGTCCGGCTTTGGCCTGGGACTGAACTTTGTCTACAAAGTCATCACGGCCATGGGCGGAAGCGTTTCTGTAAACAGTATAGAAGGCAAGTTCAGTGAATTCACACTGACACTCCCCATGCAAAACAAAAAGATATGATACGAGTATTATTGGTTGAAGACGACAAGAACCTGTGCTTCATTCTGAAGAGCAGCCTGGAACAAATGATTGGCGGTTATGAAGTAACGACCGCAACCAATGGCAAGGAAGGCCTGGAATTGCTGGAAAAAGGAAACTTCGACGTGATTGTATCCGACATAGAGATGCCGGTCATGGACGGCATGTCCATGGTACAGCACATCCGCCGCCACCATCCCCAGCTTGCCATCATCTTCATCACCGGACTGACCACCGCCCGCGATGTCATCAACGGCTATCAGTCAGGAGCCGACTTCTACATCAAAAAGCCCTTCCTGCCCGAAGAACTGAACGCGCACATTCAAGCCATACTGAGAATAAAGCAAAACACGCCCACTGCCAAAGAAGAACCGACAGTAGCAGATGAAAGCTACCCCATCGGCACCTACCGTTTCAACCCCTCCCAACACCTGCTCAGCCACGCCACCGGGCAACAGACACTAACGCCCAAAGAAACCAAGATTCTGGAAATGCTCTGCCAACAGAAGGGACGCATCGTCAGCCGCGATGCCATCCTCACTGCCGTCTGGGATACAGCCGACTTCTATTCCTCGCGCAGTCTGGATGTTTTCATCACCAAACTCCGCAAATACCTCTCCCAAGACCCGACCGTATCCATTAAATCATTGAAAGGCGTAGGCGTAAGCCTGGAAGCATAATGCCTGTTCTATCCGCACTACCAACAAGAACCGACACACTATTTATACAAACTTACATCAGCGATAAACATACTAAATCAGCACACTGGCCTTCACAACGCACCCAAACATGACAACAATAAATACGAAATATTCCTGGCCTCTCCCTACTTCTCCATATCCAGCTCCCTCCGCTCCACTTTATCGGGCACAAGAGTCCGGCCTGTCACCTTCTTATTATGTCCCCGTCGGTATTCGGGAATAAAGCGTACATGCACTTCCTTAAACTGACGCGCACTCACCTCTTCCGGCGTATCCACTCCCCGACCGCTGGCCTTACCCGTCAGATAGAAAGTGCCCAGGCCATCCAGCTTCACCGAATAACCGTCCTTCAGCATATCGCCCAGCACTTCACCCAAACCGAGCAGCACGGCATACGTATCGCCCTTGCTCACGGTAGACATGACCGACAACCGCTTGGCCACATCGTCCGTAGTCCACGTCCCGATGGTAAACGAACGCGGATACCACTTACCTTTCTGTTTTTGTTTCTTGTAAAAAGCCATATTCTTCCGTTATTTAGTCCACAATGACGCTGCCAAAGCATGACTTTGACAATCCTGTTCCAGTACTATTGATATAAATCATGTAAGATGATATAGGAAATCATGTTACTTGATTCCTATAATCATTATACATGATTTCTATTATCATGTTACATGATTTCTCATCAATTCACAAAGATAACATGCCAAAAGCAGATAAACAAGCAGGAAAAGCCAGTAATTAAGCAATCCCGGAAA
>USEY01000018.1 GCA_900553815.1 uncultured Bacteroides sp. | reverse complement strand
CCGAAGATTTTGTGGCGGCAGTGCTCGGAGTTGATTTGTGCGAAGCCAAATACTTCAGAGTCGGTAAGCGGACGTCCTAAATCTTTTTCTACCTTCTTCAAGTAGTCCATTTCTTCTTTTGAGAGGGCCAATCCTTCCTGCTCATTGTAAGCCTCAAGGTCTTCAATGTGTACAATGGGTTCGGGCTTGCGGTTGGTGGTGAATACCTGTTGGTCAAGACCTTTGTACATGCGTTGCAACATGGGGTCGTATTCTGCCTCTTCGTTGGCTACGGGGAAATACTCTTCGATACGAGAAATGCCTTCAAGACCCATGTTTTGGGTGATTTCCACGGCATTGGTACTCCACGGGGTAATCATTTCACGACGTGGGCCTACAAAATGTCCTTTCAGGTTTTCTTCACTTTCGGGGGTGGCTTCTCCAAAAAGCCAGCAGAGCTTGTCACTGTCTGCTTGAGAAATGGCGTGCTCGCATTCAACGGCAATCACGCTTTTCTGCGGGGTTTTGAAAAAAAGAATCATAGTACTCTGTTTACTATATTGACAATTAACTATTTCATACTTTCTGATAGCTACTGTTTACAGATTCCTTTTTAGCTATCTTGTCTTTGCGTGCAAAGATAGTGCAAACCGAGTGAAGTACAAAGCGAAAATGTAGTTTTTGACTCTTGCTTTCAAGGTTACACTCCTTTCATTTGGCGTATGGTATCCGGTCATTAACCGTCAGGTTGAAAAAACAAACAGGCAGGCATGTTTCGTCAAACAACTTCGTCAGTGCATTTTAGTTTCATGCCTTGAAACTGATGGTTTCATCCGTTGAAACTAACGGTTTCATACGCTGAAACTAATGGTTTCATGCCTTGAAACCAATCTGAAACCAGACTTTTAAATGAAAAAGCCGTGAGTCTGGAGAAACTCTGGATGGTAATGAGTCAGATAGAAATAAAATGTTATTTTTGCAGCATAAATAGATGTTTGTTTATATGTCCTGGATTAAAAAAATAGTTTCTCTACCGCTTTATGTGCAAATCTTGCTGGGGATGCTTGCCGGTGTATTGATTGGTGTGGCAGCTTTGCAGGTTGATGGCGTGTTGTTCGTACAACATTGGATACGTCCGTGGGGGCAGGTCTTTGTGCGCTTGTTGCAACTGATTGCCATTCCGCTTGTGTTTATTTCGCTCATTAAAGGGGTGATGGGCTTGAAGGACATCAGTAAATTCTCGCGTATCGGTGGTAAGACCATTGCTATTTATTTGGCTACTACATGCGTGGCGGTGCTGCTGGGTCTGTTCCTGGGGCTGATTGTGCAGCCTGGTAAACTGGTCAATCATAGTCGGGTGGCACACATACAGGAGAATTATCTGTCGGTAGTTGAAGAGAAAAAACAGATTTCAAAGCAAGAGCAGGATAGGGGACCACTTTATTTCTTGAATGATATTGTGCCGAATAATATTGTCGGAGCTGCTGCTGATAATTCCAAAATGTTGCAGGTCATATTCTTTGCCGTATTCTTTGGCATTGCTGCGTTGACTCTTCCTAAGGACAGGATAACACCGGTCATTGCGCTGTTCGATGGATTGAATGACATCATCTTGCGTATGGTAGACTATATTGTCAAGTTCGCACCTTGGGGCGTGGCGGCTTTGATGGCCGGATTGGTGACGGATGCCGGGGGAGATATGAGTATCTTTGGCGCATTGAGCGTTTATGCTTTGGTGGTGGCGGCAGGTATGTTCTTTTTGTTGTTGGGGTTTTATCCGTTGCTGGTTCGCCTCTTTACGAAAATGAGTATCAAGAAGTTCATTCGTGCGATGTATCCTGTTCAACTGTTCGCTTTTACTACCAGTAGCAGTGCAGCTACACTGCCTGTCACAATGGAGGTGGTTGAGAAGGATTTGAAAGTGTCGCAAGAGGTGGCTTCATTTGTCTTACCCGTAGGAGTCACTATCAATATGGATGGTACTTCGTGCTATCAGGCTATATCTGTCCTGTTCATTGCGCAAGTATTGGGTATAGAGCTGACTTTGTCACAATTGCTTATTATCGTTCTGATGACGATTCTTTCTTCCATAGGTACGCCGGGCATACCCGGAGGCAGCTATGTGGTATTGACCATGGTGCTGACGTCAGTAGGTATCCCTGCTGAAGGATTGGCGCTAATACTGGGGATAGATCGTCCGCTCGACATGCTGCGTACGGCTGTAAATGTGACGGGAGATGCCACGGTGGCTGTTATAGTAGACAGGAAATGAGTAATGTCTGACTTTACCAATAGCATTATGCTTTTGTTAAGATAGGTTGTGCCTTTGAAGTAAACCCAAAAACTTCATTTTCCCTTTGTACTTCTCTCGGTTTGCACTATCTTTGCAGCCATGATTCAGTTGGAGACCATACTTGAGATATTGTGTAAGGGGTTCATTATTGGTGTTATTGTTTCTGCACCATTGGGACCCGTAGGGGTATTGTGTATCCAGCGGACTCTGAATAAGGGGCGTTGGTATGGTTTTGTGACAGGTATCGGAGCTGCCTTGAGCGACATTGTTTATGCGTTGCTTACAGGCTATGGAATGAGTTTCGTGTTTGAGTATATCAATGCCAATATTTTCTATTTGCAGCTGTTTGGAAGTATCCTTTTGTTGCTGTTTGGTATTTATACTTTTCGCAGTAATCCAGTGCGTTCCCTGCGTCCGGCCTCGACCAATAAAGGTACCTATCTCCATAATTTTCTGACTGCTTTTCTGGTTACATTGTCCAATCCTCTTATTATTTTCCTTTTTGTGGGACTCTTTGCCCGTTTTACATTTATAGGCAACGGGGGAGTGGGTGAAGCCGTGATTGGTTTTATGGGAATCGTAGCGGGTGCCCTTTCCTGGTGGTTTGGCATCACTTACTTTGTCAATAAGGTGCGCAAGCAGTTTAATTTGCGAGGTATCTGGATTTTGAACCGCGTGATTGGTGGTATTGTCATTTTGGTTTCTATACTGGGAGTGGTATATACACTGATGGGGCAGTCCTTGTATTAGTGGGTTCCTTTTCTGCTAATGCAGGTTTATATTAAGTGGAGGAGAAAAATGAAAATAGCGCAACAGTTAAAGGAAAAGAATATTGCCGAGTATCTTATATACATGTGGCAGGTAGAAGACCTGATTCGTGCCAATGGTTGTAATCTGGATACTTTGAAACAGCAGCTTATCGCTCATTATCCACAGGAAGAAAGAAAGGCACTGGAGGAGTGGTACGGTAATCTGATAGAGATGATGCGTGCCGAAGGAGTGGTTGAAAAAGGACATTTGCAGATAAATAAGAATGTCATATTGAATCTGACTGATTTGCACGCTTCTTTGTTGGCTTCTGTGCGTTATCCGTTCTATAATGCTGCTTATTTTAAGGCTTTGCCTTTTATCGTCGAGCTGCGGCAGAAAAACGGTAAGAAGGATGAACCTGAACTGGAGACTTGCTTTGAGGCTCTGTATGGTGTGTTGCTTTTGAAGCTGCAAAAGAAAGAAATCTCCTCTGAAACGACCAAGGCTATGGAAGCCATCAGCAGTTTTATTTCTTTGCTGGCGTCTTATTATGACAAGGAGCGTAAGGGGGAACTGAAGCTGGATGATTGAGCTCTTGTGTCTGTCCGACGGGACAATAATAAGTTTGTAGTGAGAGAATTTTTCATTGGAGTCAAATAGTATATTTTGTTTGGATTATAATTCATTTTCAATATTAGGCTATTATGAATATATTAGTTACCGGTGCCAATGGACAGCTTGGCAACGAGATGCGGGTTCTTTCTACTGAACATAAGCAGCATGAATACTTTTTCACGGATGTAGAGGAGCTTGATATCTGCGACGAGCAGGCTGTACATGCTTTTGTGAAAGACAATCGGATTGACATCATTGTCAATTGTGCGGCCTATACGGCAGTGGACAAAGCTGAAGATAATTCCGAATTGTGTGACAAGCTTAACCACATTGCACCGGGGTATTTGGCAGCAGCGGCAGAGTCGTGTGGAGCTGCTTTGATACAGGTATCCACTGATTATGTTTTTGACGGTACTGCCTATGTACCATATACGGAAGAGGTAACCCCTTGTCCGAACTCGGTCTATGGCACGACGAAACTGGCCGGTGAGCAGGCTGTTATGAAATTGTGTAGCCGTGCCATGATTATCCGTACAGCATGGCTGTACTCCATTTATGGAAACAATTTTGTGAAGACCATGATACGGCTGGGCAAGGAGCGTGAATCGCTGGGCGTGGTTTTTGACCAGATAGGTACACCTACGTATGCCAATGACTTGGCCAAGGCTATTTTTGCGGCCATTGAACAGGGTATTGTGCCTGGCGTTTATCATTTCAGTGACGAAGGAGTTTGTTCGTGGTATGACTTTACGCTTGCCATTCATCGCATGGCTGGTATCTCGACCTGCAAGGTTCGTCCGCTTCATACCGATGAATATCCGGCCAAAGCACCAAGGCCGCATTATTCGGTGCTGGACAAAACGAAAATTAAGAAGACATTTGATATAGAAATACCTCATTGGGAAAGCAGCCTGGCCCGTTGTGTGCAGCTGTTGAAGGAAACTGAAAAATAAAGAATGAGGCGCTCGTTGTGGGCATAATAATAATATTGTATGGCAAATCAAGAGATTTTAAGGAGAAGAACATTTGCAATTATTGCGCACCCTGATGCCGGTAAGACATCGCTGACCGAGAAGCTGTTGCTTTTTGGAGGTCAGATACAGGTGGCAGGTGCTGTGAAGAGTAACAAGATAAAAAAGACGGCAACATCCGACTGGATGGATATTGAGAAGCAACGTGGTATATCGGTCACGACATCGGTGATGGAATTTGATTACCGCGATTACAAAGTCAATATCCTCGACACGCCCGGACACCAGGATTTCGCGGAAGATACTTATCGTACGTTGACGGCAGTAGACAGCGTTATCATTGTAGTGGATGGTGCGAAAGGTGTGGAAACACAGACGCGAAAGCTGATGGAAGTTTGTCGCATGCGCAATACTCCCGTTATCATATTTGTCAATAAGATGGACCGTGAGGCGAAAGACCCGTTTGACCTGATGGATGAGCTGGAGGAAGAACTTCATATCCATGTGCGTCCGTTG
The DNA here is from genome assembly GCA_900553815.1 of uncultured Bacteroides sp. Lineage (GTDB taxonomy): Bacteria > Bacteroidota > Bacteroidia > Bacteroidales > Bacteroidaceae > Bacteroides. The sequence continues at coordinate 41,965 of USEY01000018.1, read as the reverse complement.
ACATGGCCCATAGAAAGTGGTCCTCGCTTTAAAGGCGTATATAATATATATGAAGAGAAATTGAACCTCTTTCAGCCGAGCAAACAAGTGGTTACCGAGAAGGTGGAAGTAGACATCCATACCGAGGAACTGGATAAGCATATCGGTGCGGAGCTGGCAGAAAAGCTGCGCAGTGAATTGGAACTGATAGAAGGTGTTTATCCTGAGTTTCAGGTTGAGGATTATCTGAAAGGTGAACTGGCACCTGTGTTCTTTGGTTCTGCATTGAACAATTTCGGTGTGCAGGAGTTGTTGGACTGCTTTGTGGAAATTGCGCCGAGTCCCCGTCCGGTCAAAGCCGTTGAGAGAGATGTGGAGCCGGAAGAGCCTAAGTTTACCGGTTTCATCTTTAAGATTACGGCCAATATTGACCCTAACCACCGTTCATGTGTGGCTTTCTGTAAGATTTGTTCGGGTAAGTTCGTTCGTAACGCTCCTTACTACCATGTGCGCCATGATAAGACGATTCGCTTCTCCAGTCCTACCCAGTTTATGGCTCAGCGCAAGACTACAATAGACGAGGCATGGGCAGGAGATATCATTGGTTTGCCTGATAATGGCACGTTCAAGATTGGTGATACGCTGACAGAAGGAGAGCACCTTCATTTCCGTGGTTTGCCCAGCTTCTCGCCTGAGATGTTCAAATACATAGAGAATGCCGACCCGATGAAGCAAAAGCAATTGGCCAAGGGTATTGACCAGTTGATGGACGAAGGTGTGGCACAGTTGTTTGTCAATCAGTTTAATGGCCGCAAGATTATAGGTACGGTAGGACAGCTTCAGTTTGAAGTCATCCAGTATCGTTTGCTCAACGAATACAATGCATCGTGTCGCTGGGAACCTCTGAGCCTCTATAAAGCTTGTTGGATAGAGAGCGATGATGCTGCCGAGTTGGAAGCCTTTAAGAAACGTAAGTACCAGTATATGGCTAAAGACCGTGAGGGGCGTGATGTATTTTTGGCAGACTCGGGCTATGTGCTTCAAATGGCCCAAATGGACTTCAAGCATATAAAGTTCCACTTCACTTCTGAGTTTTGAGTATTTTGAATGTCGTCGTTTTCTAAATGCAATGAAGATATGGAGCAACAACCTCAGTTAAATGAGCACAATAAGCAGGAGTATCCGCCGATGCACACTTGCGAACATATCGTTAACCGCACAATGGTGAATCTGTTTCATTGTGGCAGAGCAGTTTCGGCTCATATTGAGCGTAAGAAGAGCAAGCTTGATTTTGCTTTGCCTGAATGCCCGTCGGAAGAACAGATAAGGGAGATTGAGGATACAGTCAATAGCATTATCGGGCAGAATCTGGCAGTAACGACGGAATTCATAACGCAGGATGAGGCTGTCGGTAGGTTTGACATGAAACGTTTGCCCGACAATGCTTCAGAGACAGTGCGTGTGGTGAAAGTGGGTGACTATGACGAATGTTTGTGTATAGGGCAGCATGTAGCCAATACATCAGAGATAGGGAATTTCAAGATTATCAGTTACGATTATAAAGACGGCATATTCCGTATGCGTTTTAAACTGTTCTAACTGATAGAATCTTCGCTATAAAAAGAAGAGCAGAAGGCTTGTCTGTGCGATGGCCTTCTGCTCTTTTTGTGTTATTTATGACTTTATTGATGTTGCATCATCAACGTGCGGCATAATAATAGCTGTTTATCATTGTAGCCTGACGTGCTGTTGCCACACCCTGTTCGTCGAGTGTAACTGTAAGCTGTTCACCGTTGGGCAATGTCATTTGGGCAGTACCGTCGTTGTTCATCTTCAGTAACTCGGTGCTTACACCGTTGGCTACAACATTCCAAGTGTTCAGGTCCTTATCGTAGATGAGGTCCATGGTTGCATTCTCGTCACCTTCCTTCGTGATGGAATATCCGTTTTCCAATGTCTTTACCAGGTAATTGCCATTTTCGCCTTTTACGGTTTTGATGTCACCGATGCTTGCCATCGGATTGCTTCCGCTCCAGAATTCAATGGAGTTGATGACTAAAATATCAGCCAGATAGCATACTCCGTAAACCGGAATGATGTTGAAAGCCAGGAATACAAGTTCGTTGACAAACTTTGAGCTGATATTTTGATTCCAGTTGACCAGTTTGCTATGCAGGCCAAATGAGCCAATACATGAGCTGAACAAGAATGCGCCACAAATCATGACGGTGGCAGCCATTTTCCAATTAATCATTTTCATACTATATCCTTTCTTTTAATGTTATGGTTTGGGTTCCAAATCCATGCAAATATAAGGCTTTGTATGAATAAAGTGCATTTTTCTGGTAATAAAAATGTGATATTGATGAATATTTGGCAAGTGGCCCTTTTCCTGTAAACAACCTAATTTTGACCAGGATATTGCTTGATATGCTTTAAATACCTATCTTTGCGCGGCATTAACAGAACGGACCATCAATTCTGGGTACATGAAGAATAAGGTAAGAAACATCGTGGCTTCATTGGCGCTGCTTATGCTTTTCATTGCATATCAGGCCTGCATCACGGCTTTTACCCATGTGCATTATGTTAATGGGGTACTCATTACCCACTCACACCCTTTCAATAGCCAGCATTCACACTCCAAGACCGAATTGGTGGTTATTGACCACTTGGCTCAGTTCCATTCGCTGGAGGTAGACGGAACTCCAGTTCTTCATCCTTATTTCATACTGTTGGAAGTGGTTCACGAGGACTCCTGCGTGATGGCTCCTCAGTTGGCCGACCAACAGTCCGTCTATCTTCGTGCTCCTCCTTTCTTGTCTATTTAATTTTCGTGTTACAGGCATCCTTACCGGTTGTATGTATCGGTATTGACTATTAGTAGGGTGCGTTTCTGCCGCTTTGCTTGGATTTGCCTGTCCTGACCTTGTTGGATGTGCGTGCCATGTCCTGTATGGGTCGATTGTATTACATTCATTTTTTATAGACAAGAAAAGATAAACATGAAACATATACTATTGTTATTGCTGGCAACTGTTATCAGTGTGTTGTCGGCAGGAGCCTCTAATCCTATTAAGGAAGGCTATACGATTTCCGGCCACGTGATTGTGAAAGGTTCGGAAGAGAACATTGCCTATGCCAACGTATATATCATTGAAAATAGCATGGGTACCGTGTCGAATGAGGAAGGGCAGTTCTCTTTTAAGAACCTGCCCGAGGGAAAATATACCCTGCGCGTTTCGGTTGTGGGCTACAAGACACAGACCAAGGAGGTGATAGTGCATGCCAACTACACTGCATTGCTTCATTTCCAGTTGGAGGAGGAAAGCTTTGTGACTGACGAGGTCGTAGTATCGGCCAACCGCAATGAGGTGAGCCGCAAGGAAGCACCCGTAGTGGTGAACGTGATGAGTGCCAAGCTGTTTGAGACAGTCAACAGCTCGGACTTGGCCAAGTCGCTGAATTTCCAGTCGGGGCTGCGTGTGGAGAATAACTGCCAGAACTGCGGCTTCCCCCAAGTGCGCATCAATGGATTGGAAGGTCCTTATTCGCAGATACTCATCAACAGTCGTCCTGTGGTAAGTGCACTGAGCGGGGTGTATGGATTGGAACAGTTGCCGGTGAACATGATAGAACGCGTTGAGGTAGTTCGTGGTGGTGGCTCGGCCCTTTTCGGAGCCAATGCCGTAGGCGGTACCATCAACGTAATCACCAAAGACCCTGTGAGCAATTCTTTCCAGGTACAGAGCACCCTGTCGTGCATGGACGGGCAGTCGTGGGAGCAATATATGGGTGGCAACGTATCGCTGGTAGCCCCCGACAACTCCTATGGCATAGCCTTGTATGAGAGCTATCGCAACCGCAATCCCTATGACCGCGACGGTGACGGCTTCTCGGAACTGGGCAAGTTGAATATGAATACCTTCGGACTTCGTGCCTACTACCGTCCTACGCACTTCAGCCGCCTCAACATAGAATATCACACAACCAATGAGTTCAGACGCGGAGGAAACAAATTTGACCTGCAACCTCATGAGGCCGATATTGCCGAGCAGACCAAGCATGTCATCAACAGCGGTGGCATCAGTTACGACCAGTACTGGCGCGAATACAAGCATAAACTTTCTGTCTACGGCTCCATACAACATACCGACCGCAACAGCTATTATGGTGCGCAGATGAACCCAGATGCTTATGGTAAGACCAAAGACCTGACCTGGGTGGGTGGTGCCATGTATGTGGGCAATATGGACAACTGCCTCTTCTCGCCGGCCACGTTCACCGGTGGGTTGGAGTATCAGGAAAACTCGCTTCATGATATCATGCTGGGCTATCACCGCGATATGCGTCAGGATGTGCGCATAGCCAGCGCCTTTGTGCAGAATGAATGGAAGATGAAGCTTTTCACCTTGTTGGCAGGCTTGCGTATGGACAAGCACAACCTGATAAACCACCTCATCTTCAGTCCTCGCGTCAACTTGCTCTATAAACCCGCCGATGATTTCCAGGCACGCCTGACATACTCCACCGGCTTCCGTGCCCCGCAGGCCTACGACGAAGACCTGCACGTGACGGCTGTGGGCGGTGAAGGTGTACAGATAAAGCTGGCCGACAACCTGCGCGAAGAGCGGTCGAACAGCTTTAGTGGTTCGGTAGACTGGACCACACGTTTCGGCCATTGGCAGGCCAATATCCTGCTCGAAGGATTCTATACCGACCTGAGCCATGTCTTTGTCTTGGAAGAGATGGGCAAGGACAGCAATGGCGACCTTATCAAAGAGCGGCGCAACGGAAGCGGTGCCCGTGTCTATGGTGCCAACATCGATGCACGCATTGCCCATGGCAAGGAAGCCCAGCTGCAACTGGGATTCACGGCGCAGCGCAGCCGCTACAAGGAACCTGAAACTTGGACTACGGTAGATGGAGTGGAGCAGACTACGCGGCGCATGACCCGCACGCCTGATTATTACGGTTACTTCACCTTTACCTCCGCACCGCTGAAGCACTTCGACTTCTCCCTCTCGGGTACATACACCGGTCGGATGGTGGTGCCTCACTATGCACCCGAAGATGCCCCCGAGGGTGCGTTTGTCAATATCACTCAGGACCGCATGGAACATACGCCGCAGTTCTTCGACCTGAACCTGAAGCTGAACTATACCTTTGTGTTGCACGACCACATCCAGTTGCAGCTCAATACGGGCGTGCAGAACATCCTCAACAGCTTCCAAAAGGACCTGGACAAGGGCGCTTATCGCGACTCCGGCTATTTCTACGGACCTACCCAACCCCGCACATTCTTTGTCGGATTCAAGATAATGTCGGGACGTTGAGAAAGGCCTCGGAACAGGCTCTCTCAAAACACGCCTGTGTTCTTGGAGAAACACGCCTGTGTTTTGAGCGAAAGACGCCTGTGTTTCAGGGTGAAAGACGCCTGTGTTCTGAGCGAAAGACGCTTGTGTTTTGAGCGAAAGACGCCTGTGTTTTTAGAGAAGCACAAGCATGTACTCATGATGCTTGTGCCAAGACTATAAACGAAAATGGTTTATATGATTGAATATGAGTATAATATAGGCAAAATAGCTATATAGGAAACGCGGGCAGGGGAAAGGATTCCCACTGCCCGCGTTGGTATTTTGTAATGACTCCCTCAGCTCTTTGTCAAGCCGTGGAGCGGTTACTTTATCAGTTTTCCTTTAGATGAGGTATTGTGAACTGATGGATTCGTTGTTCATTACTCGTCTGATGGTTTCGGCAAACATGTCGGCAATGCTGAGCTGTTTTACCTTATCGCATTTCTTGGAGTAGGGGATACTGTCGGTGAAGACCATTTCTTGCAGACCCGATTCCTGTACACGGAAAGAGGCAGGGTCGGACATTACGCAGTGGCTGGCAATGGCGCGTACCGATTTGGCTCCGGCTTCCAGCATGATGTTGGCAGCCTTGGTGATGGTGCCGGCGGTGTCCACGATGTCGTCTACCAGTACGACGTTCTTATCCTTCACGTCACCGATGATTTGCATGCTGGCCACTTCATTGGCTTTTTCGCGCGATTTGTTGCACAGTACCAGGGGTACACCCAGGTATTTTGAGAATGTGCTGGCACGCTTCGAACCGCCTACGTCGGGAGTTGCAATTACCAGGTTTTCCAGTTTCAGCGACTCAATGTAGGGCAGGAATACGGCCGAAGCATAGAGGTGGTCTACCGGAATGTCGAAGAATCCTTGAATCTGGTCGGCGTGGAGGTCCATGGTTATCAGTCGGTCAATGCCGGCTACTGACAGCAGGTCTGCCACCAGCTTGGCGCCGATAGAAACACGTGGTTTGTCTTTTCTGTCCTGACGAGCCCATCCGAAGTAGGGAATAACGGCAACAATGCTCTTGGCCGAAGCTCTCTTGGCAGCATCTACCATGAGGAGCAGTTCCATCAGGTTGTCAGAGTTAGGAAAGGTTGATTGTACTAAGAATACATGTGAGCCGCGGATAGACTCCTCATAGGAAACGGCAAACTCACCATCGGCAAAGTGGGTGATGTTCATTTTTCCCAGTGGGCAACCAAGGCTTGCGCAGATTTTCTCTGCCAGGTATCTCGAATTTGTACCGGAGAATACCATAAAAGGTGCTTTTTCGCTCATTTTAGTATAGGTGTTACCTCTTTGTTAATATGTGTGCAAAGGTATGAAATTCCCGTTACATTCAGCAATACTTATTGTATAAAAATACTTGCTGGCGGGCGAAACGCTATTTTTCCGCGCTGTTGGGTCGTTCCTCGGGGGAGATTTGTTGGTAGTTTTGCCGGGAGTCGTTATTTTTGCATCAGGCTACCGGCTGGTGGCTTCTGCGATTTCGTATGAGAAAGTTGGCATACATATTATATAATTGGGCGCTTGTTTGCGTATCGTTGCTGGGGCTGGTGTCGTGCGTGGGTACGGCACCGGGCAGGGAGGTGCGTCTGGTCGATTCGTTGAACCAGGTGTCCTACGAGTGGCGATATCGTAATCTAGACTCCTCGCGGGTGGCTGCCCGTCGGGCATTGCAGTCGGTGGGGCTGTATTCCAGCGGTAAGGCTGAAGCCTATAATAACCTGGCATTCTGTGCATTCATGCGCATGGACTTCGAATTGGCCGAGCGCTATTGCCTGAAAGTGTATGAGGTGACCAAGAATGAGTTGGAACTGCTGATTGCCGACATCGGCTTGATGAAGATATACCAGCGTACGGCACTCAACATGGAATACTACAACTATCGGAACAGTGCTTTGCGGCGTATGAAGCGCATAGCTGAAGACGGCAATCTGTTTGTAGACAGGCATGAACGCAGGCGGTTGGACTATGCCCGCAGCGAGTTCTACATTGTTTCGGCGGTCTACTACTATTATCTGCAACAGCAACCCGAGGCTCTGGCCTGTGTCAACGAATTGTCAGGCGATGCTGCGCTGGCCAATGATACCAGTCAGTTATTGTATTATCATTATATAAAAGGTTCAGCCGGCCTCTGTGGAGCCGACACGCCCGAACAGGAACATCTTCGTGAATTTGACGAACTCTATCAGACGTGGATGCGAAGCCGTGGCAAAGGTTATCTTTATTTCGAAGGTAACGGGCTGCAGGGGTTGGCCAATCTGATGGCAGCTCCCGGCAATTATGCTTTCTTTGTTGAGCGTCGCGGGCATGCACTGGGGCAATTGGGGGTAGAACCCGATTCGCTGCTTCCCCTGCGGCTGGGGCAGCAGGCTTTGCAGTGCTTCAGGCAATACGGTGATTTGTATCAGATAGCCGGGGCTTACGTGTCCATTGGCAAGTATCTGAATGCCCACGGGCATTATCGGGAGGCGCTCGATACTTTGGGGCGTGCATTGGAGTGTGTCAACGAACATCATCGGCTCTACTATGATTGTCACGATAGCCTGGACTGGTTGAGTCCCTATAAACCACAGGAGACAGATGGTAGTACGGAGCAACGCTGGATGCAGCAGAAACTGAAGACGGTGCCTGAGTGGATTTCACGTATCAGGGAGCAGTTAAGCGTTTCGTATGCAGGAATCGGACAGAAGGAACCGTCCGACTATAATCGTAATATTTATTTGGACATACTGGAGGATACCCGGCAGGACAAGGAGTTGGAAAGCCGTTTTCTGGCGCTGGAGAAAGGCGAGATGCAGCTCAATGCATTGCTTTGGCTGGTAGTTATGGGGGCAGTGGCTGTGGTGTTGTTCTTCTGGCTGTTCAACCGCCGTTCGCGCAAGCGGTCGGTGCTCCATCTGCGGCGGCTCAGGCTCCTGCTCGACATTTGCCAGAAGCTGACCTCCTCCATACCTGCCGAGGCACAGGACGAGGATGAGATTCGCAGGGCTATGTGCAGTGCCGTGGCAGGCGATGTGGAGAAGCTTTTCGGAACATCCGACTTCTGCATCGAAGGGCGCAGCCTCGTTCTTCCCTCTGCCGCTCTTCACAAGGACGAACGTGCCATGCTGGAAGTGATCAATCCCTACGTGGAATGGGCTTTGGACAATGGAAGGACAGCCATTTCGTTGGGCGACGAGCGACGTCGGTTGGAGAAACAACGCTACATCTACGAGCAGCACATAGAAACAAACAAGCGTCGCAATGTAGAGAAAAAGGCCTGTCTGGCTATCGTCAACGGCATCCAGCCCTATATTGACCGCATCATCAATGAGGTGAACAAACTACTCCGTCGCGAGGCAAAGGCCGGTGAGGAAGAGAGGCGCCAGCGCTATGAATATATGGATGAGCTGGTGACAACCATCAACGAGTACAACGAGATACTTGCCCTTTGGATAAAAATGAGGCAGGGCATACTGAGTCTGAATATCGAGAACTTTGCTTTGGACGAGCTCTTCGACCTGTTGCGCAAGGGCACGAGGAGTTTCGAAATGAAGCAGCTGCGTCTGGATGTAGTTCCTTCCGACGGCCTGTGTCTGAAGGCGGATAAGGCACTGACCATGTTCATGCTCAATACCCTGACCGAGAATGCCCGCAAGTACACGCCGGCCGGCGGCTGGGTGAATGTTTATGCCCAGGCTGGCGACGGCTATGTGGAGATTTCGGTAGAGGACAACGGTCGCGGGTTGTCGCCGCAGGATGTGGAGCTGATTACCGAACAGAAGGTGTACGACCCCAAGGCTATTGGCATGGCCGATGCGACAGATGCCACCGAGCTGCAAAAAGCGAAGGGCAGCGGCTTTGGACTGATGAACTGCAAGGGTATCATTGACAAGTACAGGAAAACGAATACTCTGTTCAGTGTGTGCAAGTTTGGGGTGGAAAGTACTTTAGGTAAGGGCAGTCGCTTCTACTTCCGTCTGCCTATCGGGGTGACCAAAACATTGGTTGTGCTGATAGGCATGTTGACCATGTTTACAGGCATTGGTTGTACGGACAGGGAAATGCCTGGGAGAGCGTCGGAGATGGATACATTGACTTTCTCGGAGGCTGATTCGTTGGCTATTATGGAATATGAAGAACTGCTGAACCGTGCCAACGACTTTGCCAATGAAGCCTATTTCTGCAACGTAGACCGTGATTATCAGCAAGCTCTTGTCTGCATAGACTCGGCAATGTACTACCTGAACGAACATTACCGCTGCTATTCTCCTGTGGATGGGGAGTGCCTGTCGATGACCGGACAGGGCGAACCGGCTGAAGTGGGCTGGTGGAACCAGCAGTTTGATACCGACTACCATGCCATTCTCGACATACGCAACGAAGCAGCCGTAGCTTTCCTGGCCTTGAGACAGTGGGAGGCCTATTCGTATAACAATGCAGCCTATACTACGATGTATAAGTTGCTTAGTGAAGACCAAACTTTGGAGGATTTCTGCCGTGTGTTGGAGCGTTCTACCAATAACAAAACAGTAGCCTTGTTGTTGGCGGCTCTGCTGCTGGTGGCACTGGTGGTGGGGTACTATGTGTTGTATTTCCGTAAGCGGTTGGTCAATCGCTGGAATCTGGAGCAGGTGCTTGAAATCAACAAGCAGGTTTACGAGGCTTCGTTATTGTCTACCGATGGAGAGGCTCCGCAGTCTGTGATGGACAGACTTGAGGAGATGCCGCAGCGGATTGCAGACCATGCGTTGGATGCTGTCAACGAGCTGATGGATATTGACGGGCTGTGTCTTATGTTGCATGGCGAGGCTTTGCCATACAGGTTGTACACGGCCGGTTCGTACAGAGACAACAGTGATAATGGTTGGGAAGAGCTGGCGCGTCGCTGCTATGAACGGCAGCTGGTGCAGGAGCAAGACCGATTCTTGGCCTTGCCGTTAGTGGTAGAGGCCGCAGGTACATCGACCTGCATTGGTGCGCTGTGTCTGCATAGAGGGGAGCAGTCGGGGCGGGACTATGACCGCCTCTTGTTGCAGCTGGTGGCACGCTACATGGCTATTGTGGTATTCAATGCAGTGCTGAGGTTGTCGGAGAAATACCGCGACATAGAGTTGGCGCAAGACGAGGCGCGTCGTGCCTCGCGCGAGGATAACTTGTTGCATGTGCAGAACCTGGTACTCGACAACTGCCTGTCGACCATCAAGCACGAAACCGTGTATTATCCCAACCGTATCAAACAGCTGGTGGCTCGACTCAGAAACGGACAGAACGACTGGCCAGCCGAGGCCGAAACGGTGGATGCCATACGAGAGCTGATAGAATATTACAAAGGTATATTTACTTTGTTGAGTAGTTGTGCTACCCGGCAGCTTGATGAGGTCACTTTCCGTCGGGCAGCTGTTGCAACCAACGACCTGACCGATGCAGCCTTGCGCTATTTCAAGAAGGCATCGCGGACAGCCGTACCGGGTATAACCCTTGTTGTCTCACCGTTGTCAGGCAGTGTGGTGGGGGATGGCACTTTATTGCACTTCTTGGTGGAGCAGCTTATTGACGAGGCTTTGACGGTACCACTGCCGGGTGAACTCAGGTTTGAGGTAACGGATACCGGCGACTTTCTTCAATTCAGTTTCATAGACCCTCGTCGCAACAAATCGCAGGAAGAGCTCAACCAGTTGTTTTATCCCAGCTTGGGACGCATGACGGGGGCAGAGAGACTGTCGGGTACGGTATATCTCATCTGCAAACAAATTATTCGTGACCACGATGCTGCTGTGGGCCATCGTGGTTGCCGCATCAATGCCGAAGTCTTGTCTGGTGGTGGCTTTGTAGTATATTTCACGCTGCCCAAGGTGTCATAGCTATATTGTTCGGACTGCCCGTTTCGTATGTCATGCACGTTTGGTCCTTGATGCAACATGCTTCATTTTGCAGAGAAACTCTTTTTCCGGAGCTCTTTTCATTTTGAAGTATAGTATCCGGTCATTAGCCATCAGGTTGAAAAAACAAACAGGCAGTCATGTTTCGGCAGACAACTTCGTCAGTGCATTTTAGTTTCATGCCTTGAAACTGATGGTTTCATCCGTTGAAACTAACGGTTTCATTCGCTGAAACTAATGGTTTCATGCCTTGAAACTAATCTGAAACTTTGCTCTCCATGAAAGAATCGTGCCTTCTTTTATCTTGAATGCTTAGCATATTTGTAACCTTCTCTACATATATCTGAAACATGGTCGGTGCATCTTTGCAATGCAAGAAAAAATAAACCTGACTAATAATTAATGAAAAGGAGATTATGACAATGGAACAGAACGGAAGAGACTATACAGTGGTAGCAGCTGCTGATGGCGGTTTTTATGCTTACTTTAAGAATGACATGTTATGCAGTGCCTATGGCGAAACACCCGATGAAGCTTGCTACAATCTGGAGATGCTGATTGATGACTATGTGAGCGACATGTATATGGTCGAGGAATTTGTCTGACCACACATAACTTTGCATGGCATACTCTAACAGGCTTCCTGCATGTCGACGGTTGGCCGGCATGCAGGAAGTTCTTTTTTGCAGTTATGCGGTTTGCTTTTGCTACCGTGCGAATAGTAATATCGTCATGTCTTTGTCACATTTTTGTAATACTTGTTGCATACTTTTGCCCCCAAAAATAGAAAGATAGAAATGATTACCAAGAAAGCTCTTTCCCATGCTTACGTGGAACGTGACTTAAGCTGGATGTACTTCAATCGACGTATTCTGCAAGAAGCGCGTAAGCCTCAGGTGCCCCTGTTGGAGCGTCTCACATTTTTAGGTATTTATTCTAATAACCTGGATGAATTCTTTCGTGTCAGGATGGCTACCTTGAGCCGTATAGCCGAGTGTGGCGAGAAAAGCCTGCATGCCGAGAGCGAACGTGCCAAGGCACTCATCAAGCAGATTAATAAGCTGAATAATAAATATGCCAAGGAGTATGAAGCAGCTATCAAAGACGTGACGGCGCAGTTGCGACACGAAAACATCTTCCTGCTGAAGGAGAATGAGTTGGACGAGGAGCAACAACAGTTTGTCAGGAGCTACTATCGGCAGAAGCTCAGCGGTTTTATCAGCCCCGTATGGCTGTCGGCCGTGAAGCAACTGACCGACGAAACCGATGAGGACATCTATCTGGCCGTAAAGATGCAGCCCGACGGCAAGCGCAGCTTCAGCTATGCGCTTATTGAGCTTCCGGTGGCCAACTGCGGACGTTTTGTCCGCCTGCCCGATAAGGAGGGTAAAAGCTATCTGATGTATCTGGATGATGTAGTTCGTTTCTGCCTGCCCATGATATTCCTGGGCATGGACTTTACGCATTTCGAGGCATACGCATTCAAGTTTACCAAGGATGCGGAGATGGAGATAGACAACGACCTGCGCAACGGTATGCTTCAGAAGATATCCAAGGGTGTGAAGAGCCGCCGCAAGGGCGATGCCTTGCGTGTGATATACGATGCCGGCATGCCCAAAGACCTGCTGAAACGGGTGATGGAGAAGCTTAATCTGGACAAGTTGGATACCGTGTTGGGCGGTGGCCGTTACCATAACCACAAGGACATGATGTCTTTCCCCGATTGCGGCCGTACAGACCTGAAGTATCCGCGCTGGGAACCTCTTGTCAGGCCCGAATTGGAGACAGGGCAGAGCCTGCTGAAGCTTATCCAGCAGGGCGACCGTTTTATACATGTTCCTTATCATAGTTTCGACTATTATATCCGTGTGCTTCAGGAAGCTGCCATCCACAAGGAGGTGAAGAGCATCAAGACCACCCTCTATCGTCTTGCCAAGGATTCGAAGGTGGTGAAGGCACTGATATGTGCCGCCCGCAACGGAAAGAAGGTAACGGTAGTTATCGAGTTGCTGGCCCGCTTTGACGAGGCTTCCAACATTGGTTGGTCGAAGAAAATGCAGGATGCCGGTATCCATGTGATATTCGGTGTGGAAGGGCTGAAGGTACACTCCAAGATAACCCACATCGGCATGAAGAGCGGCAATGACATAGCCTGCATCAGTACAGGAAACTTCCACGAGGGTAATGCCCGGCTCTATACCGACTATATGCTGATGACAGCAGCCCGCAACGTGGTGCGTGATGTCAACTCTGTTTTTACTTTCATAGAGAAACCCTACTCACCCGTAAAGTTCAAGGAACTGCTCGTATCGCCCAACGAAATGAAGCAACGCTTCACCAAGCTTATCAATGACGAAATAAAGAACAAGCAAGCCGGTAAGCCCGCTTATATCCGTGTCAAGATAAACCACATCACCGATACGACCATAGTCAAGATGCTCTACGAAGCTTCGGCCAATGGGGTGCCGGTTGACTTGCTCGTCAGGGGCAATTGCTCCCTGGTTACCGGCATCCCCGGACTGAGCGAAAACATACATATTCATGCTATTATCGACCGCTATCTGGAGCACTCGCGCATCTTTATCTTTGCCGCGGGTGGCGAAGAAAAGACCTTTATAGGTTCGGCCGACTGGATGCCGCGAAACCTGGATAATCGCATTGAGGTGATAACGCCTGTTTACGACCCCCTTATCAAGGCTGACCTCAGGCAGGTCATTGACTTTGGCCTTAGGGATACGTCACAGGGACGACTGGTGGACGGACAGGGCAGCAATCTGCCCTATGTGGTGGAAGGCGAGGAAAAGCCATTCCGTTCGCAGGAAGAATTATATGAATACTATAAATCAACTTTATTGGATAAATGACTCAACAACAATTGCTGGCAGCCAACAAGTGCTATGCTGCCATTGACATAGGTTCAAATGCCGTGCGCCTGCTCATCAAGAAGCTGAAAGCAGATGAGAAGCTGGTGAACAAACGGCTGGAGAAGGTATTGCTGCTGCGCGTGCCGCTGCGGCTGGGATTTGATGTTTTCTCGCTGGGCGAGGTATCGGACGTGAAGGCTGTGAAGCTGAGACGGCTGATGAAGGCCTTCAGACAGCTGATGAAGATATACGAGGTGACCGATTACCGTGCCTGCGCCACCTCTGCCATGCGTGATGCCAAGAATGGCAAGAGCGTACTGAAGAAGGTGCTGAAGGATACAGGCATCAGGATTGAGGTGATAGACGGGCAGGAAGAGGCACGGATGATATATAACAACCACGTGGAATGTCTGGAGGACCGGACGGGTAATTACATCTACGTGGACGTGGGCGGTGGAAGTACAGAGATTAACCTGCTGGCCAATGGCGAGCTGGTGCAGTCACTGTCCTACAACATCGGTACCGTGCGCATCCTGAGCAGTGCCGTAAAGGAGGGAACCTGGGAGCAGATGAAGAACGACCTGGCTCGGCTTACCGCCGACTTCCAAGACGTGAATATCATTGGTTCGGGTGGCAACATAAACAAGCTGTACCGACTGTCGGAGAAGAAGGACAAGAAGCGTTCGCGCCTGCCTATAGAAGGCTTGCAGGAACTCTATGACGAACTGAAGCCCTTGACTCCGGCACAGCGTATGGAGCAATTTGCCCTGAAGGCCGACCGTGCCGATGTCATTGTGCCGGCAGCCGAGATATTCCTGACGATAGCCCAGGTAGTGAAGGCCAAGTACATTCATGTGCCTATCATCGGACTGGCCGACGGTATCATTGACAACCTCTACGCCGGCAATCTGAAAGAAACAGCCGAGTAGGCTTCCATCATAGTTAGGTTGGGGAAATGAAGGGCGGAGAAAAAATCCGCCCTTCATCGTTATACCCTGTTTGTATAAAGCGTAACTTTGCGGCGTTTTAAAGACCTAGACAGATATGGATTCAATTAAAATCAACAAAGTCCAGATACGTAACCTGCAGATAGAGGACTATGACCAGTTGGCACAGTCCTTCACACGTGTGTATTCCGACGGCAGCGACGTGTTCTGGACGCACAAGCAGATAGAGAAACTTATCCGCATCTTTCCCGAGGGGCAGATAGTGACGGTAGTGGACGAGAAAATCGTGGGTTGCGCCCTTTCTATTATTGTCGACTACGATAAGGTGAAGAACGACCACACCTATGCGCAAGTGACAGGAAAGGAGACCTTCAACACCCACAATCCCAAAGGCAATATCCTGTATGGCATCGAAGTGTTCATCCATCCCCAATACCGCGGCTTGCGCCTGGCGCGCCGTATGTACGAGTATCGCAAAGAACTGTGTGAGGAGCTGAACCTGAAGGCCATCATGTTTGGCGGTCGTATCCCCAACTACCATAAGTATGCCGACCAGCTACGCCCGAAGGAGTACATCGACAAGGTGCGCCAGAAGGAAATCTACGACCCCGTGCTGACCTTCCAGCTATCCAACGACTTCCACGTGCGCAAGGTGATGCGTAACTACCTGCCCAACGACGAAGAGTCGAAGCACTACGCCTGCCTGCTCCAGTGGGACAACATCTACTACCAGCCCCCCACGCAGGAGTATATCAGCCCCAAGACCACCGTGCGCGTAGGCCTTGTACAGTGGCAGATGCGCAACTACAAGACGCTGGACGACCTTTTTGAACAGGTAGAGTTCTTCGTGGATGCCGTGTCGGACTACAAGAGTGACTTCGTGCTCTTCCCCGAATATTTCAACGCACCCCTCATGGCTCGTTTCAACGACGAAGGCGAGTCGCAGGCCATCCGCGGTCTGGCTGCCTATACCGACGAGATACGCGAGCGTTTCATCAAGCTGGCCATCAGCTACAACATCAACATCATCACCGGCAGCATGCCCCTCATCAAGGACGACGGACTGCTCTACAACGTAGGCTTCCTCTGCCGCCGCGACGGTACGTATGAGATGTACGAAAAACTCCACGTCACCCCCGACGAAATCAAGAGCTGGGGACTGAGTGGAGGAAAATCTCTGAAGACCTTTGAAACGGACTGCGCCAAGATTGGGGTCCTCATCTGCTACGACGTGGAGTTCCCCGAACTGTCGCGCATCATGGCCGACCAAGGCATGCAGATACTGTTCGTGCCCTTCATGACCGACACCCAGAATGCCTACAGCCGTGTAAAGGTGTGCGCCCATGCCCGCGCCATCGAGAACGAGTGCTTTGTGGTCATTGCCGGCAGCGTGGGAAACCTGCCCCGTGTGCACAACATGGACATCCAGTATGCCCAGTCGGGAGTCTTTACACCCTGCGACTTTACTTTCCCCACCGACGGAAAGCGCGCGGAGGCCACTCCGAATACGGAAATGATTCTGGTGTCGGACGTAGACCTGGACCTGCTGAACGAGTTGCACACCTACGGCAGCGTGCGTAACCTGAAAGACCGCCGCAGCGACCTTTACGAAGTGAAGATGAAAAAGTAATATAGTTTTATTTGAACTTTGAAATACATACAATACGCCCGGAGCATCGCATATACGGATACTCCGGGCGTTTCTGCTGTGTATGGATTACTGTCTCTTAGTATTCCACCTTATCGGTCTTTTGCTCCCAGGCATCGAAGGCCGCGCGGGCTTCCGTGGGCAGTAGTACCTCCATCTGCTTCTGCCTTTGCTGCCTGTCCAAGGCCAGTTCCTCGTAGATGAACGAATCGTCGAACCCGATGCGGGCAGCATCGTTCTTGTTGTTGCCGTAATAGATTTTGTCCAGATGTGCCCAATAGATGGCTCCCAGGCACATGGGGCACGGCTCGCACGAGGTGTAGATTTCGCATCCGCTCAGGTCGAATGTCCCCAGCTGCCGGCAGGCCTCACGTATGGCACTCACCTCGGCATGAGCCGTAGGGTCGTTGTTGGCTGTCACTCTGTTTACACCCGTAGCCACTATGTTTCCATCCCTGGCAATGACTGCCCCGAAGGGGCCTCCTCCGTTTCTTACGTTCTCCACCGAAAGCTCAATGGCTTTCCTCATCAGTTCTTCTTTGGTCATGCGTATGGGTTTTATCCGTTGTTTACTTCAACCATTTGTCCAGCCACTCGAAGAACACTCTTTGCCACAGCACACCATTCTGAGGCTTCAGCACCCAGTGGTTCTCGTCGGGGAAGATGAGCAACTCGGCGGGCACACCGCGCATCTTGGCTGCATCGAAGGCGGCCATGGCCTGATTGGCCAGGATGCGGTAGTCTTTTTCGCCATGGATACAGAGGATAGGAGTGTCCCACTTGTCAACAAACTTATGAGGCGAGTTGGCGAAGGTGCGCTGTGCCGTGGCATTGTCCTTTTCCCAGTAGGCGCCGCCCATGTCCCAGTTGGCAAACCACTTCTCTTCCGTCTCCAGATACTGCATCTCCATGTTGAAGATACCATCGTGGGCTATGAAGGCCTTGAAGCGCTTGTCGTGGTGTCCGGCCAGCCAGTATACCGAGAAGCCTCCGAAGCTGGCACCCACGCAGCCCAGGCGGTCTTTGTCCACAAAGGGCTCCTTGGCCATTTCGTCGATAGCCGTGAAGTAATCTTTCATGCACTGGCCTCCATAGTCGCCGCTGATAGCCTCGTTCCACTCCACGCCAAAGCCCGGCAGGCCGCGGCGGTTGGGGGCTACTATGATGTAGTCGTTGGCAGCCATTATCTGGAAGTTCCAGCGGTAGCTCCAGAACTGGCTTACCGGACTTTGCGGTCCGCCCTCACAGAACAGCAGGGTGGGATACTTCTTCTTCGGGTCGAACTGGGGCGGGTAGATGACCCACGTCAGCATCTGCTTGCCATCGGTGGTCTTCATCCAGCGTCCTTCCACGCGGCCCATATCCAGCTGGTCGTAGATATGCTTGTTTTCCGTGGTCAGCTGCACGGCCTGCGCGCAGGCTTCGCCTGTCCTTGTCTTGTCTACAGCATAGATTTCATCGGCCATGCTCATGGAGTGGCGCGTGGCCACCAGTTTCTGTCCGCACAGGGCTATCGGGCCATAGTCGTGCATGCCCTCGGTCAGCTGCGTCACCTGGTCGGGGTTCTTCAGCGTTATGTGGTAGATTTGTTCCTCGCCATGCCATACGCCAAGGAAGTAGATGCCCTGCGAGTCCTCATCCCACAGGAAGGAGTCTACATTGCTGGGATAGGCCTTGCTGACGAACTGCTTCTCTCCGGTCTTGCGGTCCATTACGAGCAGGCGGTTCCAGTCGGCCTCGTAGCCGTCGCGCTCCATACTCTGCCAGGCAATAAATCGTCCATCGGGCGAGTACTGCGGGTTGGTGTCATAGCCTTTGTTGTCCTCGGTGATGTTGCGTGTCTGCTTGCTCGCCAGGTCGTAGATGTAGATGTCCGAGTTGGTCGATACGGCATACTCCAGTCCCGTCTTCTTACGGCACGTGTAGGCTATCTCCTTTCCGTCGGGGCTCCAGGCCAGCTGCTCTATGCCGCCGAAGGGCTTCATGGGGCTTTCGTAGGGCTGCCCTTCCAGCAGGTCGGTAATATTGCTCAGACCCTTGTCGTCAAAGTCTGCCACGAAGGGGTGGGGAGCGGTGGTCACCCATTCGTCCCAGTGCTTGTACATCAGGTCGGTCACGATGATTCCCGTCGTCTTGTCCAGGTCGGGATACTTGTCCTGCGTGCTCTGCACGGTCTTCACCTGCGCTATGAACAGCATCTTCGTGCCATCGGGGCTCAGGGCAAAGCCTTCGATGTCGCCCTCGTAGTTGGTCAGCTGCTTTTTGCCCGTGCCGTCCGGGTTCATTTCCCACACCTGGCTGCTGCCGCTCTCGTTGCTCAGGTAGGCCAGCTTCGTGCCTCCCTTTATCCATGCCGGCTGGTTCTCGTGCCAGCTGCTACGGGTCAGCTGGCGGTTGTTTCCGCCGTCGGCGTTCATCACAAACAGCTCGGTGTTGCTCTTGTTTTGCGGCACGCTGTAGTAGCTCACCGTGTAGGCCACCTGCTTCCCGTCGGGGCTGGGTGTCACTCCGCCTATGCGTCCCATGGCCCAGAGGGCTTCGGGCGTCATGCGTCGGTTTTCAATGCGGATGTCCGAGCGGCCTATCACGTCGCCGCCCTCCTGTTGCGTGGCGTCGTGTGTACTGCCACACGAGGCCAGTGTCATCATGGCTGTCATCATGTAAAAATACTTTCTTCTCATGGTCTGTAAATTATGTTTGATAGTTATGCAAATGTACTGTTTTTCTCTCCATGTCTGCCTCTTATTGCTGCTTTTTATGGCCTTTCTTCCATACGTGTAGCACACCCGTTACGGGCAGGTGGTCGCTGTATCCCCCCATGTAGTCGGGGCCCTTGTAGGTCCTGAAGGGCTGTCCGTCTTTCAGCAGGAAGCCGGGACTGAAGATGTCGGCGTCCTGCTCGTGCGTGTGCAGCGGGTTGTCAGGCTGCAGGAGGTGGCCCGATACGATGATATGGTCCAGCAGGTTCCATTCTTTTTGATATAGGTACGAGCCTCTTAGCGTGCGTGCGACCTTGTTGGCCAGTAGGTGGTAGAGGCGGCGTGGCTCGACCGGGTGCTGGCCTGATGGCGGCAGAGCCTCAAGCTCTCTCCTGATGGAGGGGCTGTCGGGGTAGTCGTTGAAGTCACCCATTATCAGCAGGCAGGGTGACTGCCGTTGGCGGGCCACGGAGTCGGCCGCCTGCTTCAGCGTGCGTGCCGCCTGCAGGCGGTAGCCTTCTGTCTTCCTGGCACCACCCGAGCGCGAGGGGAAGTGGCAGATGAATAAGTCGAGCGTGTCGCGGCAATCAGCCAGGCGGCCGCTGACGTGCAGGATGTCCCGCGTGGGCCGTTGCTCCGTACTGGTGGGCGTGATGCTGATGCTGCGGCTTTGCAGGGGGGTGAAGTATTCTGTCCGGTAGAGCAGAGCTACGTCAATGCCCCGGCGGTCGTGCGAATGGGTGATGAAGTAGCTGTAGTCCAACACCTTCAGCTGGTCGCAGAGGGTGTTTATCACCCGCTCGTTTTCTACCTCGCAGAGGGCTACCAATGCCGGTGGGTTCCATCCGCCTGCCGCTACGATGACACGGGCTATGTTTTCGGCCTTGCGGCGGTAGCGTTCGGGTGTCCATCGGTTGGCTCCTTTGGGAGTAAAAGCCCAGTCGTCTTTCAGGGTATCGTGTTGGCAGTCGAAGAAGTTCTCCACGTTGTAGGCCATGAAATTAATGTGGATGGTGTCGTCGGCTTGCAGGGTGGAGGACGCCAGTAGGACGAGCAGCAGCGATACGAGGTATTTCATATTCGGGGCGGGTTATGAGGCTTCTTCTTGGGGGGCTTCGTAGCAACCGGCGTCGGGCGCAGCATCGGTAAGCCGGCTATGGCCATTGCGGTCCAGCGGGTAGGGTTGCGCCGCTTGGGCATTGGCGGCATCAATGGCGGGCGAGCCGTCGGTGGGTACGAAGTTGTAGTATTGTGCCTGCGTGTCTATGGCCGTGAAAGCATCCTGCTGGATGAGGGTGGGGGGATAGTCGGTGGGCGTCAGTATCAGGTCGGCAGGCGCTTTGAGCAAAGTGTTTTGAAACTGGCAGGCGGCCTGTTGTTGGTTCATTTCGGGCAGGTAGGCTTCGGTTGTGTTGGAGCCGGTAATCAGGCAGTTGACAAAGGTTGCCTTGCAGGGGGCTGTTGCTTCGTCGGTATGTGCGGCATAGAGGCTGGTGCCTTGGCGGCTGTTCCAGCTGAAGAAGTTGGTCACCGTGCAGTGTACGAAGGTGTATTGCCCTCCTTGCAGGCTGAGGCAGTGGCGGCCGGCGTTGCTCAGTTCGCTGTTTGTTACCTGTGCCAGGCAGTGGTTGAGGCTGAGGGCGTCGGTGCTGGCCTGGGTGATGCGGCTGTTGGTTAGGTTGAGCTTGGGTGCTTGCAGACTTGACGAGTCGCAGCGGATGCCCGTTTCGGCACCGCGTATCTCTGCATGGTCCAGGCTGTTGTTGAAGCTCGTGGGGTGGATGACGATGCCGCCCCATTGGCCGGGCAGGCGGTCGTAGGGCAGGTAGCTGAAGAGTTTATCGGTGCGGTCGCCCCTGAACACGACGGGCTGTTGCAGGGTGCCGTTGACGGTGAGTTGCCCGTGTATGTGCATCACGGCCTTGCTGTGGAAGTAAAGCTGGGTGCCCGGTCCAAGGGTCAGTCTGGCATTGGGTGCAACGCTGAGGCTGTCGTAGATAAGCAAGGGGCGGGTCGTCTGTATGATGGTGTCAGTCTCTATGCGGTGGGCGCGGAGGGTGTAGGCGTCCTGGGCGTATGCTGTCAGCTTTACTTCTTGCCGGTTGCCGTTGAGCATGAAGAGGATGGAATCCTTCACCAAGGTGGGCGTGGGCTGTCCGGTGCTGGCCAGCGTAGCTTCTACGAATATGTGCAGGCTGTCACGGGCGGCTATTTCCACGTTGCTGAAGTGGTATCCCTTTTGTCCGTCCACGTTTATGCGGAACCCGCTGTTGCCTGCCAGGTCGATGGAGCTGATAAGCAATGCCTCGTCCTGTCGGTTATATACCTTGAGCAGGCAGGTGGAGGTAGGTATGTTTGTCAGCACCGTGTCCAGCTTGAGTGTGTCGCTTGAAAAGCTGAGCCGCATGCCGGGGTCGGTGGAGTAGTGCTCCCATGACTCTGAACAGGCTGTGGCTGTGAGCAACACAAGAATAAGGGTGTATATACGGTATGCGAAGGCGTGACAGGTATGTGTGGACAGATACATGTGCAGGACAAGTAGGGGTTATGTTTTTTGCAGATGATATAAGAGGGTGTATCACCAATGGAGTTGCGCAGCCCTCAAGGCCGTCATTTCTCAATTTTGATACACCCTCCAGAGGATGTTGTCACCTTATTTCTTCTCTGGTATGTGTTTGAGAATATCGGTCAGGTGCAGCCAGAATTTCTCTACCGTGGGAATCAGCATACGCTCATCGGGCGAGTGTACACCCTGTAGTGTCGGTCCGAAAGAAATCATGTCAAGGCCGGGATATTTGTCGAGGAAGAGTCCGCATTCCAGTCCGGCATGGATAGCCTTCACTTGGGCGTCTACTCCGAACAGGCGCTTATACGAAGCCGTGGCGATTTCCAGTATTTCGGAGTGCGTATTGGGTTTCCACCCCGGATAGCCGTCGCCAAAGGTTACTACCGCGCCCCCCATTTCAAACACGGTGCGTACCATGTTGGCAATATCCTGCTTGGAAGAGGCTGTCGAGCTGCGCTGGCTGGTTTCTATGCGGATGATATTGCCTGGTTTCATTTTGATGGAAGCCAGGTTGGTCGAGGTTTCTACCAGTCCCGGTATGTCTTGGCTCATGGCATATACACCGTGGGGCACGGCATAGAGGGTTTGCAACAGGCGTTGGGTGGTGTCTGCATCGATAGCTTTGGCACGTGCCGGTTCCGAAGAAAGGATGAGCTCCATGTCGGGGTCAGTAACGGCATACTCGGCCTGAACTTCAGCCGTGAATACGTTCAAATCGGTGCGAAGGTCATGTTTGTTGGCTTCGGGTATGGCAATAATGGCATGTGCCTCGCGTGGAATGGCGTTGCGCAGGTTACCTCCGTCAATCTCGCAGAGATAAAGGTCATATTTGTTGAATGCCAAGGTCAGGAAGCGGTTCAGTATCTTGTTGGCATTGGCTCTACCCAGGTGAATGTCACCTCCCGAGTGGCCGCCTTTCAGTCCCTTAACCTCTATCTTGCAGAAGAAATATCCGTCGGGCACGTCTGCTTCATAATAATTGAATTCGGCCACAGAGTCTATGCCACCGGCACAACCGATAAAGAGTTCGCCCTCGTCTTCTGAGTCAAGGTTGAGCAGGATATCGCCATTCATAAATCCTTCTTTCAGGGCAAAGGCACCGGTAAGTCCTGTTTCTTCATCTATGGTGAAGAGGCACTCTATAGGACCATGTTCCAATGTATCGTCAGCCAGGATAGCCAGTTCGGTAGCCACACCGATACCGTTGTCAGCTCCCAGTGTGGTGCCGTTGGCTTTCATCCATTCTCCGTCAATGATGGTTTCAATGGGGTCGGTCAGGAAGTCGTGTGACACATTATTGTTTTTCTCGCATACCATATCCACATGCGATTGCAGAACTACGGTCTTGCAGTTTTCCATGCCTCTCGAGGCCGGTTTCTTTATTAATACGTTTCCTACTTCGTCGACTTTGGTTTCCAGATTATGCTTTTTACCAAATTCTTTGAGGTAGGCCACTATCTTTTCCTCTTTCTTCGATGGACGGGGCACCTGGCATATTTCTTCAAAATAATGGAAGACGGCAGCCGGTTTCAAGTCTTTCTTTTCCATGTGTGATAACTGTTTTTGGGTTACATATTTTCTTTTGTTATTGCTAAATATGGTTAAATTGCTTGAACGCTTTCTATCCGATGTCCTTTTTTTAGGTTAAAATAGACAGGTTAGTCCTAGCAAACACCTATATTTGCACCCACAAAAATAATAGAAATGCTCGATACACTTTTGATAACTTTGTTAATTGTTGCTATATGCGTCGTTTTATTAGGCGTAAAAGTCTTTTTTGTAAAAGGTGGACGGTTCCCCAATACGCATGTAAGTGGCAGTAAAGAGATGCGCAAGCGTGGTATCGGGTGTGTACAGTCGCAAGACAGGGAAGCACAACGGAAGCCTCGTTTCAATATAAATGAAGTGGAAGAACGCTTGAAAGACATGTAAAATAGTGAACTAATTTATTTAAAAACAATATTATATCAAGTTATGAAGAGAATAAACTACCTCTTGAACGGTTTGGCGGCATTGGCCCTAATCGTTTTATTTGCTCAATGCGCTGGTAAATCGGAGAATCAGTCTGCTAATAACTCATCCTCTCAGGCTGCTGGCTTGTCAGGTATGAAGATTGCCTTTGTAGAAGTGGATACCTTGCTGGCTAAATATAATTTTTGCATTGACTTAAATGAGGCAATGGTGAAGAAGAGCGAAAATGTACGCTTGACTTTGAACCAGAAAGCGGCAGAACTGGAGAAACAAAAACGTGAGTTCCAGACAAAGTATGAAAATAACGCTTATTTGTCACAGGAAAGAGCGCAACAGGAGTATAACCGCATTGCTAAGCAGGAGCAGGATTTGCAGGCTCTGAGCAATAAGTTGCAATCTGAGTTGATGAGTGAAAATGAAAAGAACAGCTTGCAGCTGCGTGACTCAATCAATGCTTTCCTGAAGGAATATAACAAAGACAAGAAATATAGCATGATTTTCAGCAATACAGGTTTCGACAACCTGCTGTATGCTGATGATGTTTACAATATCACTCAGGAAATTCTTGATGGCTTGAACGCACGTTATTCATCGCCGAAGAAATAAGAAACTTTGTCGGGGAGATTATTCTCTCTGATACAAGGCAGCCAATGTCTTTTATGCCAAGGATGGCAGAAGGTCATTGGCTGTTTTTTTTTGTATACGTGTGAAAAATTAATGTGGCCTTAGAAAAAAATACTTTTTCCGTGTAACAAATCTTTTTCCTTTTACGTCTGAAAGGTATAATTGAATAAGAAAAGTGCATGGATGTTGAGAGTTTTAAAAGAATGTTTTTGCCTTGTCATTCCAAACTGTATGGTGTGGCTTATAGGTTACTGGAAAATGAGGAGGATGCTGAAGATCTGATTCAGGAAGCCTATTTAAAGCTATGGAGCAAGCGGAATGAGCTGACTGTTATCAGCAATCCAGAAGCTTTTGCGGTAACTTTGGTGAGGAACATGTGCTATGATTTACTGCGTTCGGGTAAGTATGCACTAGGCAGACAGAATGTGCCTTTAAGTGAAGCACAAAATGCCTTTCCGGCAGACAATCAGGAAATACAGGAAGATGCGCAGGTTGTGAAAGCTATTGTTGCCCGGTTGCCACTACAGCAAAGACAGGTTGTTACTTTGCGCGATGTGAAAGGATGCTCCTACGAGGAAGTAGAGCGGCTGACTGGCTTGAACTCGGTAAATGTGCGTGTTCTTCTGTCAAGGGCACGGAAGAAAATACGGGAAGAATTTAATAAATGGAATGGCTATGAAGGTAGATGAATTGGAAAGATTGCTCACTGCTTATTATGAAGGAAATACAGATGAGTGTGAAGAAGAACGGTTGAAACAGGCGCTACGAACGGAAGAGTTACCAGAACATCTGCTGTCAGACAAAAGGATTGTACTGGCAATGGAAGACGGGCTTGCGGAGGAGGTGTCGGTTCCTGCAGGTTTGGAAGACAGACTTTCAAAATTGATAGATGAGAAAGATGAAGAAGAACCTCATTTCATTCGTCGAAACAGTGATAGAAGAAACTGGCGCTGGGTGATGGGAGTAGCTGCTACCTTTTTATTGTTGTTTGGTATCGGCTGGGGAGTGATGGAGATGAAAAAGAAACCAATACCTCCTACGCCGCAGGATACCTTTACCGACCCGCAGGATGCTTACCGCGTTTTGCAGGCCACGCTGGTCGATGTGTCGCGCAACTGGCAGGCCGGTCTGAAACAAATGCAGGAGGCACAGGTACAGATGTGTATCATCAATAAAGAAGTGAAACAAGAACTGTCAAAATAAACTATAGCTTATGAAAAACTTTAGAATGATGTTAGTCTGCGTATTGCTGGTATTGCCTTTACTGGCACAGGCCCAGCAGGAGTTATTTAAGAAATACAGTGATATGAAAGGAGTATCTTCTGTATATATTTCCAAAACTATGTTGGAGATGAATCCCAGTTTGTTTACTAAGGATATATATATAGGAAATGCTGCTTCCAAGATGAATTCCGTACAAATCATCTCAACTATGGACGATAAGATTAAGCCGGAGTTGCTGAAGGATATTCGTTCTCTTTTAAAGTCTTCACGCTATGAACTATTGATGAAACAGAAAGGTGCGGTTTCATCATCCGAATTCTATGTCAGCCGTAAGGGAGACAAGATAAAGGAATTTATAATGGTAACCAATGGTGCGGCCTCTTTGAAGTTTGTATATTTTGAGGGGGATATGACTACCAAGGATGTACAGAATCTGTTGCTCTATCAGAATACAAGTGAATACACTTCTCCGGTCCCGGTTCGGACGTATCAGATGGACGAACTGAGAAAAATGGGCGTTCACGTGCCCGATATTGATTGGGATAACTTACAGAAGACTTTCAGGTCGGAGGATTGGAAGAAGTTTCTGAAAGATATGAAGGAATTGGCCGACTCAAAATCGTAGGAATCAAACTCTTTGTATTTTACATCCGTTGGTATTCCTGCGGGGTCATGCCGGTCATTCGTTTAAAGAATTTGCAGAAGAATGACGGATTAGAGAAATGCAGCGTATCTGCTATCTGATAGATTAGCAGATTGCTGTGTTTCAGCATCACTTTAGCCTCAAGGATGACGGCTTGATTAATCCATTCGGTCACTGTACGTCCGCTGACGTCGTGGATGATTGTGCTCAGATAGTGGGGCGATAGACATAATTGACTGGCATAGAATGGCACAGTACGTTCTGTTTTGCAATGTTCATTAACCAGTGTGATGAAGTGGCGGAATAATTCTTCGTGACGTGAGGGACGTAGCAGCTGGTTCTTATAAAAGTCATCCTGTAAATAATATAGATTGTAGAGCAGTGACGTGATAAGATGTTGTACTGCTTCTCTGCGGTATGGCTGTAAGTGTACAGTTTCCCATATCAAGGAAAAATAGGTGCCAGCCCGTTGCCATTCTTCTACATTGTTGTCCAGAAAAAAGGCTTGTTGTGTATGACTGTCAGTCAGTATGCTGTGCTGTGGAGTAGGTATAAAGTTACCGTCTACTGCTAATGCCTGTATGTCATATTCATTACTCATATCTATAATTTGCAGTAGGGCATTGGGTGGAATAATACCGATGGTATGTTTTTTGATGGTATATTCTATCAGATTGACAGACATACGTGCACTTCCTTTTATACCTCTTAAGATTCTTCCTTCCTTAATTCGATAAGGTTGGCCTGTGTGAAAAAAACGGTTATTCATTTCATACATGCTCTTCACAATACCCATTTCGCGATTGATGAAGGCAAATTCATTATTGGTGGCTACACCAAGTTCGTTTAAGAAATGAAGAGTTAAGTTGATTGGTTTGGGCTTATTCATAAGTCTGTTTTTTCTGCAAAGATGCAGATAAAAACAAGAAAAGATAAGTAAAACAAAGAATATCTCCTTAAAATCGTACAAATAGAACATATAAACCGATGGAAAGAATGTATATCTGTGCTACTTTCCCATATCTTTGCAAAGTGACGACATTAATCAATCACTTGGCTTATGAGAAAACACAGTCTATTTCTTATATTATTGGTTTTAGGGTGCTGTCAGCCTTTACTTCGTGCCCAACTTACATTGGAGGATTGTCATCGTCTGGCTCGCGACAATTATCCACTTATCCGTCAATATGGCCTTATAGAAAGAACCACACAGTATAACGTGAACAATGCTTCCAAGGCTTATCTTCCTCAAGTCAGTTTATCGGCCAAGGCTTCCTATCAGAGTGATGTCACTCGTCTGCCCTTCGAACTACCCGGCATAAATGTCAATTTTATGCCTAAAGACCAGTATCAGGTCATGTTGCAGGTACAACAGTCTTTGTGGGATGGTGGTGAAACAAAATGGCGAAAACAGCTGATTCGTTCTGGTGCTCAGGTCGATACAGAGAAACTGAATGTGGATACCTATTCCTTGAACGAACAAGTCAATCAGCTTTTTTTCAGTATCTTGTTATTGGACGAACAATTGGAGCAGAACCAGTTGCTGCTGGATGATTTGAAGCGCACACATCGCACGGTGAGTGCCTGTGTGGAGAATGGGACTGCTAATCGTAGTGACCTTGATGAGGTGGCAGTGGAACAACTGTCTACCCGCCAGCAACGTGTATCACTACAGGCTTCCCGTCGTGCATACACAGCCATGTTGGCTCTTTATTTGGGACATAACCTCGATGAACAATTACAGCTGGTGAAACCTGTGCCCACGGAGCCGGAAAGAGGACAGAACAGTCGTCCCGAGTTGCGTTGGTATGATGCACAAGCGGCTCAGCTGGCAACACAAGATGCTTCGCTCAAAACAAGTATGATGCCACGACTGGGACTGTTTGTTCAAGGAGCATACGGTAATCCAGGTTTGAATATGTTGCAAGACAAATTTAAGGCTTATTATGTGGCCGGTGTCAGTCTGTCGTGGAATCTGGGTCGGCTTTATACACTGAAGAACGACCGTCGTCTGATAGAAAACAATCGGCTTATGCTGGAAGTTGGACGAAATACCTTCCTGTTCAATACAGGTTTGGAGACAACTCGTCAAGAGGCCGATGTACGCGCCTTACAATTACAGATGGAAGATGATGAGGAAATCATCCGTCTGCGTACTCGCATACGGCAGGCTTCGGAGGTCAAGTTGCAAAACGGTACGCTGACGGTGAATGATTTGTTGCGTGACATAACAGCCGAGAACATGGCGCGCCAGCAAAAAGCCCTTCATGAGGTGCAGTTGTTGATGAAGATTTACGATTGGCGGCATACTGCTGGAGAGGGTGCGGAATGATTAATAATATATAATGTATGCTAGTCTGCAATTTGATATGCTTTTCTTATTATTGAATTTTTACAAATACTGATAGTCATGAAAACTATTTCTACAATTACCTTGCTTTTCATTCTGGCTGCTTGTTCGGGCGGAAAAGACAAGTATGATGCTACAGGTACGTTTGAGACAACCGAAGTAGTGGTATCGGCTGAGGCTTCGGGCAAGCTTTTGTATATGAATGTGGAAGAAGGCATGAAGTTACAAGTTGGTCAAACGGTGGGCATGGTAGACACCGTGCAGCTTTATCTGAAAAAGTTGCAACTGGAGGCCAATGCCCGTTCGGTAAAAGGGCAGCGCCCCGATATTCGCAAGCAGATAGCAGCCACCCAGGAGCAGATTAAACAGGCCGAACGCGAGCGCGACCGTATTAAACGATTGCTGGATGCCGATGCTGCCAATCGTAAGCAGCTTGACGATGCGGAATCCATGTTGCAAGTGCTGCGTAAGCAACTGGTAGCCCAAAATTCTACTTTGCAGAACAGCGACCAGAGCTTGTCCTGGCAATCCTCGTCGGTAGACATACAGGTGGCACAAGTGAATGATCAGTTGACCAAATGCCGTGTCTGTGCACCTATCGAAGGTACGGTCCTTGCGCAGTATGCCGAGGCAGGTGAGTTTGTTGCTCCCGGCACACCGCTCTTTCGTCTGGGCAATATGGAGCAGATGTATTTGCGAGCTTATATTACCAGTGAGCAACTGGCCGATGTCAGGCTGGGACAAATAGTGAAGGTGGTAGCCGACTATGGTGGCGGGCAGCAGCGGGAGTATGAAGGGAGCGTTACATGGATAGCCGATACCTCGGAGTTTACTCCCAAGAATATACTGACCAAGGATGAACGGGCCAATCTGGTTTATGCCGTTAAGGTAGCTGTCCGCAACGACGGCATGCTGAAAATAGGCATGTATGGGGGCATCGTGTTGCCTTGATAGAATGGGGGAGAGGTGGTTATGGACGAGATGGTAATCATAGAGAATGTGAAGAAAAAGTATGGTGTGGTGACAGCTCTCGACGGCGTGTCCCTGCGGGTACGTCGCGGCGAAATCTTTGGTCTTATAGGGTCGGACGGGGCAGGAAAGACCACTCTTTTTCGTATTCTCACTACCTTGCTGCATGCTGATAGTGGCACTGCTATGGTGGCTGGTTATGATGTAGAACGGCAATATAAGGAAATTCGTCGTAGGGTAGGCTACATGCCCGGTCGTTTCTCGCTGTACCAAGACCTGACGGTGGAAGAGAATCTACACTTTTTTGCTACCGTTTTTGGTACCAGTATTCGTGAGAACTACGACCTGGTGCGCGATATATATAGCCAGATAGAACCTTTCCGTACCCGTCGGGCCGGAGCATTGTCGGGGGGTATGAAGCAGAAACTGGCACTGAGTTGCGCGCTCATACACAAGCCCGAGGTTCTGTTCCTTGACGAGCCTACCACAGGTGTTGACCCTGTCTCTCGTCGCGAACTGTGGGATATGTTGCGGCGACTTCGCAATCAGGGAATTACCATTGTTGTCTCTACGCCTATTGTGGACGAAGCACGGCAGTGCGACCGTATCGCTTTCATTCATCATGGACAGGTGCATGGCATTGATACGCCCGACTGTATTCTGACGCGATTTGCCGATATCCTTTGTCCTCCCGGTCTGCAACATGCCGACAAGGACAATGGCGGACAACCCGTCATCGAGGTGCGCGACCTGACCAAGCAGTTTGGCTCCTTTATTGCCGTCGACCATATCTCTTTCAATGTTCGTCGTGGTGAGATATTCGGATTTCTTGGGGCTAATGGTGCGGGCAAAACCACTGCCATGCGTATGCTTACAGGGCTGAGTCGTCCTACTGCCGGACAGGCTACAGTGGCAGGTTTCGATGTATCTCGTCAGCCCGAGGAAGTTAAACGGCATATTGGCTACATGAGTCAGAAGTTTTCACTCTATGAAGACCTCAAGGTGTGGGAAAACATACGTCTCTTTGCGGGTATTTATGGTGTGAAGGATGATGAAATAGGACCACGTACCGATGAGGTGTTACATCGCATTGGTTTGGATGGCGAACGAAATACACTGGTAAAGAGCTTGCCGTTGGGGTGGAAGCAGAAATTGGCTTTTTCCGTGGCGGTATTCCACGAGCCGGAAATAGTGTTCCTCGATGAGCCTACGGGAGGGGTTGACCCTGCTACCCGCCGCCAGTTCTGGGAACTTATTTACCAGGCGGCCGACCGCGGTATCACAGTTTTTGTCACCACGCATTTCATGGACGAAGCTGAGTATTGCGACCGCATTTCTATCATGGTGGACGGTAAGATACAAGCTCTCGATTCTCCAGCCGGTCTGAAACAGTCCTATCAGGCAACTACGATGGACGAAGTGTTCAGGCGCCTGGCGCGTGGGGCGGAAAGGATATAGTAGGGTAAAGACATGGATTTATTACTGAATTTAACGAGATGTTTTTTATATGAAACAGTTCCTCATATTTGCCGGCAAAGAGTTTCGCCACATTTTCCGTGACCGACGTACAATGCTCATTTTGCTCGTCATGCCCGTGGTACAGATTGTCCTTTTCGGCTTTGCCATCACCACCGAAGTGCAGAATGTACGCATGGCTGTGCTCGACCCTTCGGACGATGTGCTGACGCGTCGTATTATTGAGCAGCTGGATGCCTCTGAATATTTCACGCTGACCACCCGTTTCAGTTCGCCTGCGCAGATGGACGATGCTTTCCGACGTTCGCAGGTAGACATGGCTGTGGTGTTTAGCTCCGACTTTGCCAATAAACTATATACTGGACAGTCTGCTGTCCAGCTGGTTTGCGACGCTACCGACCCCAACACCGCTACCATGCAGGCCAGCTATGCCACGGGCATTATCCAAACGGTTGCCCGTCAGTTGTTGCCTCCCAAAGTTGCCGGTCGTATGGTAAGTTTGCAGCCCGAGGTGAAGTTGCTCTACAATCCTCAGATGAAGAGCGTCTACAATTTTGTGCCGGGTGTCATGGGGCTTATCCTGATGCTGATATGCGCCATGATGACTTCCGTCTCTATTGTCCGTGAGAAGGAAATGGGCACCATGGAGGTATTGCTTGTGTCGCCTGTGCGTCCTATATTTATTATCCTTTCCAAGGCTGTTCCTTACTTTGTGCTGTCGTTTGTCAATCTTACTACTATCTTGCTGCTTTCGGTCTATGTGCTCCACGTGCCTGTGGCAGGCAGTCTGGGATGGTTGGTAGCTGTGTCGCTGCTCTTCATTTTCGTGTCGCTTTCGCTGGGATTACTTATTTCCACGCTGACTCAGACGCAGGTGGCAGCCATGCTGGCATCGGGCTTAGTGCTGATGATGCCCACCATGCTTTTGTCGGGTATGATATTTCCTGTGGAGAGTATGCCCTGGATACTTCAGACGGTATCGGCTGCTATCCCGGCCCGTTGGTATATACAGGCGGTACGTAAACTCATGATTCAGGGTGTGGACATTAATAATGTGCTGACCGAGGTTGCTGTGCTATTGGGTATGGCAGTGTTGCTGATTACGGTAAGCCTCAGGAAGTTCAAGAATAGACTGGAGTAGGTTTTGCCTGTAGGTTGTTGCTACCGCTAGGTTTATTGATTGTAAAATGGTTCAACAGATAGTTTGTGCTTCTACTGGCTTTTAATGGCATCGGAGTGGTTTCGGCAAATGGAAAATGTATATTCACAGTTTGTCACAGTAGGACTGTGAAGGCATCACAATCCTATTGTGATATATTCACAGTCGCATTGTGAAAGCTTCACAGTCCATGTGTGAAGATTTGAAAAGCCATATATTGCTTGGCAAATCTACTTGGATATTGATTGGTAGGGCTGTGATTGGGGCGTGAAACTGGAGTAATACCTCATTCTTTTAAATGAAAAGATAGGAGGTATGATAAGGGTGACTGGCAAATATTTGCGTGTGTACTGATTTATATAGGTTTACTTGTTTACGAACGAATAAAAACAGATTATGATAAAGTATCTGATAGAAAAAGAATTCAAGCAACTCTTCAGGAATCCTTTCATTCCGAAGCTGATATTGCTGTTTCCCTGTATGATTATGATTCTGATGCCCTGGGCGGCCAGTCTGGAGGTGAAGAATATCAGACTGGATATTATAGACAGTGACCATAGCCCCTTGTCGCGCAGGCTGGTGCAGGAAGTCATGGCATCCACTTATTTCAAAGTTCATGCCTGTCCGCCTTCCTACGATGAAGCGTTGCAACATGTTGAAGCCGGTTCGGCAGATATTATTCTGGAGATTGCCCGTGGCTTTGAGAAGGAATGGATGAGGGGAGGCTCCCCTCGGGTACTAGTGTCGGCCAATGCTGTAAACGGCACCAAGGGAGGTATGGGCAGTTCTTACCTTTCTTCCATTGTGACAGGTTATGTCCAACAGTTGGCTGAAGAGATGGAAGGTGTGTCGGTTCCTGTCAACAGTATGCCTCGCATTGGGGTGGAGGTGCTCAATCTGTACAACCCATGGCTCAACTACAAGCTCTTCATGGTGCCAGCTCTTATGGTGATGTTGCTGACACTTATCTGCGGTGCCCTGCCTGCGCTCAATGTGGTTGGTGAGAAGGAAGCTGGCACCATAGAGCAGATAAACGTGACACCGGTCGGCAAGTTTACATTTATTCGCGCCAAATTGATACCTTATTGGCTGATAGGTTTGGTGGTACTAAGCATTGCTTTTCTGCTGGCATGGCTGCTCTATGGCATACTTCCCGTCGGTCACTTTCTCACGGTTTATTTCTTCTCTATTATCTTTCTGTTTCTGGTGTCAGGTTTTGGATTGCTTGTATCCAACTATTCTTCCACACTTCAGCAGGCCATGTTCGTCATGTTCTTTTTCATCCTTATCCTGGTGCTGATGAGCGGTTTGTTTACGCCTATCCATAGCATGCCGCAATGGGCACAGGCTGTGACGTATGTCAATCCACTGCGCTATTTTGTAGAAGTGATGCGTACGGTTTTCTTGCGTGGCGGAGGTATTGCCGATTTGCTTCCACAATTGGGTGCATTGCTGTTGTTTGCGGCGGTGTTCAACGGGTGGGCAGTGTTGAGTTACAGGAAGAGAAGCTGAGTTAAGTTGAGGGTTGAGAGGGGAGAGTTGAAGGTTGAAAGTTGAGAGTTGAGAGGGGAAAGTGGTATGCGATGAGTAATAAACGGTAAACGGTTAATAACTCCCAACTCTTCCCTCTCAACCCTCAACTCTCAACTTTCAACTAAATATTCTTTCCTTTCCACTTTCCTTTTTTTATGTAAAGATAGCAGAGGCTTAGGATGCCTATGGCGTAAATATGTTCGGCGGTCCAGGCTATGGCAACATCAACCTTCAGGAAGTAGACAATGTAGGTGGTGTAGGCCACATAGATGACAAGCACACTCATTTCCAACCACAGGGCAGCGCGAGTATTGCCGGTACCTGATACAGACTGGAAGTAGACATTGGCGGGAACAATGACCAGATAGGAAGAGCAAAGTACCCACAATGAAGGAACGGCAGCTTGGCGCAGTTCGGGCATGTCAGTATATACGCTGAGAATGAGTTCGGGAAATAGACTGAACAGGAGCGCTACAGGCAGTACGAAGGCATAGGCTATACAGATGTGGCGGCGAATAGTGTGGGGGACACTGTCGCTCTGCCCGGCACCTATCTGGTTGCTTACCAGCGAACCGCAAGTGGAAGCAAATGCCATCATGACCATGAACAGAATACCCGATACGCTGCGTATGATGTTGGTGATGGCCAGTGGCCGTTCGCCCAGATGTTCTACGTAAAGGAAGAACAAGAACCAGGTGCTCAGTGAAATAAAGTTTTGTATCATCGTCCAGAAAGCCACGTTTAGCATTCGCTTCAAGGTGGCGGTACTCAGACGTGGAATACGGTTAAGTCCGTATTTGCGGCAATCTATGTGGCTGCGGGTGTAGAAAATGAAGAATAGTAGTGATACCAGCTCGGCCAGCGATGAGCCTATGGCGGCACCGGCAATACCAAGGGCCGGCAGACCGCACTTGCCGAAGATGAGCAGGTAATTGAATACAACGTTGCTCAGTACCATGACGATGGAATTCAGCGTCAGCGTCTTTGTCTGTGTAGTAGCCAGGAAGAAGGCGCGGAACATGACAGCGACAAAGGAGAAGAAGAATCCTGCAACGCGCCAGTTAAGGTAGCTGACGGCAGCTTCATAGACGTGACGGGAAGCTATGATGCGCTCCAATATGAGAGGTGTCAATACTACAGCCAGCAGGAACATTACTACAGCCATGCCCAGCTGGAAGTAGACTCCCTGGTAAAAGAGGTTTCCTATTTCCTTGTATTGTTGTTCACCGTTTCGGCGTGCCATCAGTATCTGTGCCCCGATACTGAATCCGAAGGCTATCATGAAGATGACCATATAGAATACACCCGATATGGCGGAGGCTCCCAGTTCTATTTCGCCCACACGCCCCAGAAAGGCTGTGTCGGTCATTCCTATCATTTGCTCCATGAGGAGGCTGATAAGAATGGGGTAGGCTATGTGCCAGATGTCGCGGTAGGTATAGGTAGATGTTTTCATTGGGTTAGTAGCAGGTTTGTGAAGTGGAAAAAGAGGCCGGGTAACTCATGGATGAATTGCCCGGCCTTTCTTTAGATGTATGTTGGCCTTGTCAGTATGGCCAGTGTGGTTAGCGTTTATTCTGTCGTTCGCGCATCATTTGCTCCTGTTGCTTCTGCATTGCTTCCAGTCGTGCGGCGAAGCCGGTACTCTTCATCTTTTTCGGATCTTTCTTGTTTGCCTCCAGCTGTGCCAGCAAAGCGGCTTCGTTGGTGGTCTTCCTCAGTATAATGGTAGTTACCACACTGATGAGAGTAGAGATGAAGTAGTAGTAGTTCAATCCCGAAGGATAGTCGTTCAGGATGAACAGGAACATGATAGGCATAAGGTAGGACACCCATTTCATGGCGGCCATCTGCGGGTTGGCACCCGTGTCTTGCTGCTGCATCATGTATTTCGTGTTCAGAATGTTGGTCACAGTCATCAGCAGACAGAAGAGACTGAGGTGGCTTCCCAGCAAAGGAATGTGGAAGGGGAAGTTGATGATGGCATCGTAAGTAGAGAGGTCATCGGCCCACAGGAAGCTCTGCTGACGCAATTCGATGGCGCTTGGTACGAACATGAACAATGCGATGAAGATAGGGAACTGGATAAGCATGGGCAGACAGCCTCCCATCGGGCTTACACCATATTGGCTGTAGAGTCCCATCATTTCCTGTTGCTTCTTCATGGCATCCTCCTGACGGGGATATTTCTTATTGATTTCATCTACTTTGGGTTTAAGTACACGCATTTTGGCCGATGACATGTAGGTCTTCCATGTTGCGGGGAAAACTACAGCCTTCACAATCAGCGTGAGCAAGAGCAGTACCACTCCCATGCTGAGACCCCAGCTTGACAGCCAGTCGAAGATATTGATGATAATCCACTTGTTTATCCAGCGGATGAGAGGCCAACCCAGGTAAACAAGGCGGTTCAACTCCCAATCCTTGTCGTTGGCACTATCCAAGGCAGTCAATGTCTTGTAGTGGTTAGGACCAAAGTAGAAGTACATTTGAGTGGCATCTTTACCCGTCGGGTCAAAGGTTGTGCTCATTTCCGCACTGTAGTCCTTGATATAACCGCTGCCTTGTGGCTCCATCTTGGATACAAGTTTGGTCTTTTCAAACTGAGTGTCGGTGATGAATACCGCAGAGAAGAACTGGTTCTTGAATGCAATCCAATCCAGTGGTTCGGCTACATTCTCTTCATCGTTGGAGCTGGGCGACAGGTAGTCGGTTCCTTCTCCGGCAATTTTGTAGGTCAGTTCGGCCAGACGGTTTTCATAGGTATATCCTTTTTCTATCTGGCGGGCACGTTGCGACCATTCAATGTCTACAGACTTGTTGCTGGCTGCCAGTTTGCCATCCATGCCTACAGCGCGGATACTGAAATCTACCAGGTAAGTGTCGTTGTGCATGGCATAGCAGAAGTCTATGTAGCTGGCACTGTCAGCACTCAGGCGCATGGTCACGGTGCTGTCTGTCTGGTTGATGGCCTTGAAGTAGTAGTCTTGTGTCTGTATGGTTTCTTTCTTGTTGAAGAACAGGAAGTTCAGCGATACATCGTCACCGTTGAACAGCATGACAGGTGTTTTCTTGTCCTGACCCATGTATTCTTTCAGTGTAACGGCATGAAGACTTCCGCCTTTGGTGTTGAGCGTCAGCGTAGCCAGGTTATTCTGTATGCTGACCAGTGAGTCGGCACCCTGCCTTGACTGGAAAAATAGCGATGTAGAGTCGTTGAGTGCCGTTTCCCGTTCATTGGCAAGAGCAGCTTCTTTCTTGGCCTGAAGTTCAGCATCGCGTTGCTGCACCAAAGCAATAGAATCATAATAACGTTGCTGGGCCTCTAACTGCTCCTTGCTCGGGCGGCTGAAAATACTGAAGCCTACCAGAAGAATAGCAATCAGGACAAGTCCAGTGATGGTGTTTTTATCCATAAATCAAATGAAGTGAGTTTTTATGAAGTTCTGCAAGCTCCTGATGGTTAGGCTGTCGAGCCCGACGGTGTTGGAACTTGCAGAACTGTAGTGAATTAATTAAGTTAAAGTGTCGGTTCTTTTTTTATTCTTGTGCGTTGCTCTTTTCGTTTTCGATAGCTGCCTTAACGAAAGAAACAAATAATGGATGCGGATGCAACACTGTGCTGCTGTATTCAGGATGGAACTGTGTACCGATGTACCATTTCAGAGTAGGAATCTCTACAATTTCTACCAAGTCCGATTCCGGATTGATACCTACACATTGCATGCCGGCTGCTTCATATTCATCCTTATATTGGTTGTTGAATTCGTAGCGATGACGGTGGCGTTCCTGTATATGTTCAGTGCCATAAGCTTCGTAGGCTTTGCTACCTTTCTTCAGCACACATTCGTAAGCACCCAGACGCATGGTACCACCCATGTTGGTGATGGATTTTTGTTCCTCCATGATATCAATGACATTGTGCGGAGTCTTTTCATCCATCTCGCGGGAGTTGGCATCGGCATATCCCAGTACGTTGCGTGCAAATTCAATAGCTATGCATTGCATGCCCAGGCAAATACCGAAGGTCGGAATATCGTGTGTGCGCGCATATTTAATGGCGATAAGCTTACCGGGGATACCACGCTCGCCAAATCCCGGTCCAATCAGTACGCCGGCTTTGCCTTTCAGTGCTTCTTCGACATTTTCTTCTGTCAGCTTTTCACTGTTTACAAAGTCTACTGTCACTTTACGGTCATTGTATGTACCTGCTTGTGACAAAGCCTCGCGAATTGATTTATAGGCATCCTGTAAGTCATATTTACCCACCAGTGCAATATGTATGGGAGTCGTATTCTCAGCCTTATGACGACGATCCAGAAATGCACGCCATGGTCCAAGACCCGGAGTATCACCAACGGGCAATCCCATTTTCTTCAGGATAGTTTCATCCAGCTTTTGTGCTTGCATCAGGATGGGCACTTCATAGATGGTTGGTGCGTCAATGCTTTGTACAACGGCTTCATCATCGACATTACAGAACTGGGCAACTTTTTTTCTCAGGTTGGCATTTAATTCGTGCTCAGTGCGGAGTACCAGAATATCGGGTTGGATACCTACACTTTGCAGCTCCTTAACAGAGTGCTGTGTCGGTTTGGTTTTCAGCTCGCCTGCAGCAGCCAGATAAGGTACATAGGTAAGATGAACACATAACGCATTTTTACCCAGTTCCCATTTCAGCTGGCGGATACTTTCCAAATAGGGGAGTGATTCAATATCGCCTACGGTACCACCGATTTCAGTAATAACAAAGTCAAACTTGTATTTATTGCCCAGCAGCTTGACATTGCGTTTGATTTCATCGGTAATGTGCGGGATAACCTGTATGGTCTTACCCAGATAGTCGCCCCGGCGTTCTTTGTCGATTACGCTTTTGTAGATACGGCCGGTAGTAATGTTGTTGGCTTTCGTTGTCTGGATGCCCAGAAAACGCTCATAGTGACCCAAGTCAAGGTCAGCCTCGTGGCCGTCTACTGTTACATAACATTCTCCATGTTCATAAGGATTCAATGTACCCGGGTCAATATTGATGTACGGGTCAAACTTTTGAATAGTTACTTTATAACCTCTTGCTTGCAGCAATTTGCCGATGGAGGATGAGATAATGCCTTTACCCAATGAAGAGGCTACACCACCGGTGACGAAAATGTACTTTGTTTCTCCCACAGTTATAGCTTTTTTAGTCTAATCTTATCCACGCATTTCATCGCTCGGTAAACTTGTTAGCGCGCTGTATGCCAGCGTATTCAAATACCCCGTACGCGAAATGACGTTTCTAAAATTTGAGTTTTAACTTATTCTGATATTTAATTTTAAAGCGCAAAATTATGAAAAAAAGAGGAAGTAACATAGCTATTTGGGCAAAACAATTCTAAAAAAGTACGCAAGGATGAAAGATTTAACTGGCAGGAATGGCGGAGATAATATAGATTATGCTTAACCTGCTTCTTATGCTGTTCCAAATGTCTTAACACGCTTTTGTCGGATTTGTCAAAAGACCGAAAATAATAGCTGAAAATAGAGGTATGTAGAGGGTGAACTTTTAAGGAAAGCTTTTTGTTTATATGTGAAATAAGACTAAATTTGCAGCAGGCAAAGAAGGTTGATTCCGTTTTTGCCTGTTCTTGTAGTGCTTTTTCTGCAAGTTTATGATTACAGGGCTGTTTAATAAAAACTAATTTTCATTACATTATGAAGAATAGGTATTTCTTTTTATCAATAGTTTTTTTCTCATTGTTTTTTAGTGGGTCATTGTATGCTCGCGATTCTTTAAAGATTGTTCATTCTGCAGATTCTGTTTCCCGTCCCGATACCATATCCGATTTTTTGAAAGATCAACTTATCTTGAAGTTGAAGATGGACGGCGATACTACAGTTTCCAAGTATGATACGGTTTCTGTTTTGTATGAACGGTATCTGGGCGTGCTTGATTATTTGAATGATCCGACTACGCCTGAACGTTATATTGAGGTTGACCCCGATTATTATCGCATGTTCTTGCCTTTCACTTTCTATAAATCGCCGGTAGCACGTATTTCACAGTTGAAGTGGAAGAAAGAGGATTCGGACTTTAAAGTCACCGAACCTGTCAATTATCTGAAGTTTGATACCTTGCAGTTTGTTACCAAGAAAGAGGCTAACGAAGTGGTAGACCACACGCTGCTGAGTGCCTACGTACATTGCTATGACAAGGTATTGTTGACGGAAGAAGATGTATTGAAGACTAAAATTTTCAGAGACAATATAGAGAAGGAAGCAGAATCCAAGCCTTCTGTGGTCAAGCTATTTACGCGAGAAAATATGCGTGGAATACAGGAAGAAGCCAGCGTGGTGATTCATAAACCCAATTGGTGGTACACAGGTGGAAACGGTTCTATTCAGTTTACCCAGAACCATATTTCGGACAACTGGTACAAAGGTGGTGAGAGTACGCACTCGGCAGCTGTATATATGAAGCTTTTTGCCAATTACAACGACCGCGAAAAATTGCAATGGGAAAATCTGGTGGAGGCAAAATTTGCATTCAACTCTTCTCCTTCCGATACCTGTCACAATTATTTGGTCAATAATGATATGTTGCGCTTGTACAGCAAGTTGGGTATTCAGGCGGTATCAAAATGGTATTATACCATATCTACCGAATTCAAAACTCAGTTCTTTAATGGATATACGGCCAATAGCAATGATTTGAAAGTTGCCTTTTTTGCACCTCTCGACTGGTCGACAAGTATAGGTATGGACTATAAGTTGTCTAAGAATACTTATAATTTGTCTGTTTTCCTTGCTCCTTTTAGCCATACGATGCGCTATGTAGGTAATAGTAAAGTAAATGAGACATCATACGGCTTGGAAGAAGGTGCCAGCGTTAAACACGATTTCGGTTCACAAATTCAGGCCAATTTGCAATGGACGGTAACATCGTATATTAAGCTTACTTCCCGCCTCGATTATTTGACAAGCTATAAGTGGACGCGTGTAGAATGGGAGAACAACATTGATTTTATCTTGAACCGTTTCTTGTCTGCCAAACTGTATGTGTTGGCCCGTTACGATGACAGTACGGCACCTACGGTAGGAACTAGCTATTTCCAGGTGAATGAGACTTTGGGATTTGGTTTCAATTATACTTGGTAAAACTGAAAACTTCAATATTGTATAACTTGTGATAACGGATGGTTTTGCTGACGGCGATTTGTCAGGTAAAACCATCCGTTTCTTTTTCTGTTCTTCTCCTTTTCTTCTCCTTTTCTTCTGAAGTCTAGCATTTGCAGAGGCATTATAAAGGATGCAATATGTTTCCGTATGCGTATGGTGGATACTCTAGGGCGATAGTGTATAAGTATATAAATGTATAGTATCCTGTCAAATCTCTGATGAAAGATAAGAAAACGAGTCTGTCAATACGTGCAGCATTGTATATGTAATCGTACACGGCGATGCTAAATTAGTCCGTTTGCCTGTAGAAAAAACGCTTGGAAGGTGTAAAAAACGGGAAAAAAGCCCTTGCAATGATATAAAATGTCATCGAATGCCTTGCAGTTCATAAATAATGCGTAAATTTGCCGCGATTTGTAATGCACACTTTGCAAAATGGCGGATACTATAAAACATCAGGGTATTGTGGAAAACATAAACGGTTCTCTTCTACAAGTGAGAATCATGCAGACTTCGGCTTGTGCTGCCTGTAGCATCAAAGGTCATTGTACTTCGGCCGATGTCAGTGAAAAGCTAATCGATGTAGTGTCTGCTGATGCATCGTCTTACAAGCCTGGCGACCGTGTCTGGGTGTTAGGTCAGGTGTCAATGGGAATGTTGGCAGTATTGTGGGCATTTGTAGTTCCTCTTTTCATTCTTATCGTTTCCTTATTCATCGCAATGGCTGTTTTTCAGGATGAGCTGTGGGCTGTATGTTGCTCGCTGCCTTGTCTTGCTGTATATTACTTCATATTGTGGTTGAACAAGTCGCGGATGAAGAAGAAGTTCTCTTTTACTGTCTTGCCTTTGGATTAACTAATTAAATTTATAACATAATTAATAAACAACTAATTTATGAATGTAATTCTGATTGCAGTGATTTCATTGGGAG